>JAZLBK010000115.1:0-15145 GCA_045613665.1 Christensenellaceae bacterium
ATAAATTCTTCGTCGTGGCATCTAACTTCTTCAATCTCACCGTCAATAATTACGGATAGGGGTATAACGTTAATATTATATAAGTTAATAATTGATGATGGAAGCCCAGATGACGAGTCGGTATAAATTTTATAGTTCATAATTTCTCCTTAATAGGTGGCGATTTGCCTTTACGGTATTATTATAAACTAAAAACCTAAAAAGGTTGCCCTACCGTTATAAAATTATAAGATAACGTAAAATTAAAGGTTGGTAGAGTTACAAAAAACCTCTCTACTTGTAGTAGAGTTGTAAAAATAACCTAAAATTTTTATAAAAAATGAAAAAAGTTACCGTTAAAGGTAACTTTTTTCTTAATTGCATATAACTATAAGTCGTCTGCGTCCTGAACGGGCTTTTCGCCTTTTTCGGGCGTTCCCGTGTATGAACCGTTAGGGTCAAATTTAGACGCAAATTTATTCTTTTTCATTATTTGCAATCTTTAACCGACTTCGTAGAACTCTTTTGAGAATTAGAAGTCTTGGAGTTTTTAGAATTTTTAACGTTCTTCATACTTTACCTCCCGAAATTATTGTGGGTAGATTTTTTATTTATATACTTTTTTTTGTTCTATATTAAAAAAAATTATCATAAGTTGTATTACGAAAAAAAGGAGAGTTTTGTTATGAGCGATTTTGATTACGTAAAAATGCTTGAAATTCCGGTTAATTCGTGTGACGTTATTATTAAACCGGTTAAAAAAAGAAAGAAAAAAGACGTTAAAAAACAAGTTATTGATAAAGTTAACGGCGAAGCGGTTTTAGAAAATACAACCGATAAAGTAGTTGAAACAAAAATTAAAAAGCAAAAACGAGTTAAAGAAAAGCCGTTAAAACAGCAAAAAGTTAAAAAGATTAAAAAGCAAAAACCCGTTATAGACGAAGAAAAATCCGTTGAAATTAAAAACACGGGGTTTGATATCGTTTCAGTTCAAGTAGTTGCAATTTTCGTATTGATAGTAGGTATTATCCTTACTAATATCTTTTGGGAAGACAGCGGTATCAACAATTTAATGCGTTCGGTGTTTAATAGTGAAAGTACGGTGACGGACGCGTCCTACACCACCTTTACGGCAACTTTACCCTCAAAAACCGACGACGTTGTTTTAGAAAACGGCGTTATGACAGTTTCGTCTGGTAGCGTATATTCGCCTTGTGACGGCACGGTTGAAAGCGTTGTTGAAAACCAAGGTTTATACACCGTTACTATTAGACATAGCGAGTCCTTTTCAACCGTGGTTAGCGGACTTGAAAGCGTTTACGTTGACCAAAGCGAAAAGGTTTATTCTAATATTCCTATCGGCTATTCTCAAAAAGAGTCGTCGGTTAGTATGTTTGATGGCGACGCCATTTTAACGAGTTACGTTTTATCCGAAAACCAAATCGTATGGCTGGGTTAAAATTTTCAATACATCCGCTATTTTTGGCGTTTGGAATATACTTTGCCTTTGCAGGCAAAGTATTTTCTTTTATTATTTATACTCTTTCTGCCGTAATTCACGAAGTAGGGCATTACAACCAGTCGCAAAAATTAGGATACGGGCTTAAAAAAATAGTGCTTATGCCTTACGGCGCGCTCATACGAGGCGATTTAGACGGCGTTAGATATAAAGACGAGTGCAAAATAGCCCTTGCAGGCCCGTTATACAACTTTTTAATAGCAATATTTTTTATAGCGTTTTGGTGGGTGTTTCCAGATACTTATCCCTATACCGACCTTATAGTGAGCGCAAATTTAGCCCTTGCGGTAATAAACCTTTTACCTTGCTATCCGCTTGACGGGGGCAGGTTTTTACTTGCCACCCTTTCATTAAAGTTTGAAAGAAAGGTGGCGCGCCGAATAGTTAAAGGGCTGGGCGTGGCGTTTGCCGTTATAATTTTAGCACTCTTTATATATTCTATTTTTAGTAGCGTTAATTTTACGTTGTTGTTTTTTTCGCTATTTATGTTAGTTGGGGCGTTAGCAACTACGAAAGAGAGCGAATACGTTAAAATTTATAATAATTTGACCTATAAAAAACCCAACCGCGCACAAGTTGTTAAAAAAATTTTTATAAGTGGAGATAGTGAAATAAAAGAACTATACAAAATTTTAAGTAGCGAATACTATTATGAAATAGTTGTAGATACAAAGTTTGGTAAAGTTTTATTAGATGGCGAAGAACTTTATAACGTAGTGTCTTCCTTTTCGCCGTACGACAAAATTGAAAAGGCAATAAAAAAAGAGAGTTAGCAATAACTCTCTTTTAATTTTAGTAATTTACCGTTGCCGATTTAAGTGAAAATTTAAGATACCCAACGTTACCCGTAAGTTTAGTATACGTTTCAACTAACCTATGCCTATGCGTTTTATGGTCTGTTGCGTAGTAAGTTTCAATGGTGCTACCTGAAAAAGTATCGGCTATTGAAATGCCAACGCGAGCGCAGTTTATTTTAGGTTCGGTAGGGGCTACGCCGTTGATAGCGTAGTTGTCTAAACTTTTAACGTCCAAAATCTCGTTAGAAATACCCGCTCTGTAATTCATTTTAGAAGTTTTTTTAGAGAGCGCGTCAATAGTATTAAACGATTGACTAAATTCACTATCAATATTGAAAAGCCTACCGTAAAGTAACATTAAGTCGTTATCAATAAAGGCGCTTTCATTGTACTTATCAAACGAGAAAGTGCTATTAGTTTGTTTTTGAGTGTTTAAGTATTCCGTTAAGGAAACGTTAGCGGTATTGTTTGAGTAGGTAATTTCGTATTCGTACGAATACGCGCTTAATTCACTGCTGTAAGATTTTTTAGTTTTAATAGGCGTTAAGTCTTTATAAAACTCAGAATTGGTGGTAAAGGTATCGGTAAACTCGGTTGAACTGTCAGGCGTAACGTAACTTCCTTCTAAAACCAACGAAGTAGTGTAAACGTAATAGTCGCCGTTGGTATTTTTTTTGGTTTCAAGTTTAGTTTTATAAACGCCGTTCGTTATTTCAAGAGAGTAGCCGTCAAGTTTAACTTCACTGCTGTTTGAAGGCGTTGTATGAGTTAAGGAAACGTCATACGTTAATTCTTCAACGTAGCCGTTTGGGAAAGAAGTGGAATCTTCAAACCAAAAGAACCCGTCGGTAGACAAGGGAATATTACCGCAAGCGGTAAGCGTTAGCGTTAAAACCGCAAGCAAAATAAAAGTTAAAAATTTGTTTAAGTGTTTCATACCAGTATATTTTAGCACATATTTTTACTTTTGTAAAAACAAAAATAGTGAAAGATAGTTAAAATATCTTCAAAAGTTAGAAAAATTATGTTAAAATAAAATAGATTGACAAGCGTTTGGCAATTATTAAAGGCTATAATGAGAAAAAAAGGAGTATAGGTTTGAACGTTTATCTTGCGGATACGACTTCTAAAATCGTATCAACCACGGCAAGCGTGGTAAAAAAGTTAATAGAAAGCGGTAAGAAATGTATAGTTTTTGCGGAAGACAAAATAACCTTATCTCTTGAACTTGAAATTGCCACCCGTTTGGGCGGTGGTTTTTTCGACGTTGACGTTATAACCTTTAAGCGCTACGTTTCTTCAAGAAATAGTTTGGCAAAAGTTATTTCCAAAGAAAGTTCAATTATGGTTATTAGAAAAATAATTTCTAACCTTAAAGGTAAACTTGTATGTTTTGGCAATTCGGTTAACACGCCTAATATGGCGGTTGTTTTGTACGAACTTATTTCTCAACTTGAAAGTGCAAAAATTTCGCCAAGCGACCTTAAAAAACTGATTGACGGAGAAAGTCAATTAAATACTGCGCTTATCAATAAGGTTAAAGACGTTTACGCCGTTTACAGCGCGTATAGTGAAGAAATTAAAAATAAAGGGCTTTACGACAGTAACGAATACCTATCTTTAATGCCCGATTTGTGTTTGAGTGACCAAAACCTTAAAAACACGGCGGTAATATTAGCCGGGTTTCAGTCGGTAACTCGCCAAAGGTATGACGTTTTTAGCGCGCTTTACAAAACGGCGGAAAGTTTTCACGCGGTTATTCCTTACGATAAAAACTGTTCGGTTTTTACGGGCGAAACGTATCGTAGGCTTATGGAGATTTGCCCCTCTTGTAAAGTTTACGACGTTTGCGGTAATTTGCCACCCGAGGCGGAATTTATCAAGCGCACTTTTTATAACCCAAACGTTTTTTCAAAAGACTTTGTTCCCCTTAAAACTCAAAACGTTAGCGTTTACGAGGCAAGTGATAATTTAGACGAGGCTGAACACCTTGCAAAAGATATATTAAACGAAGTAAAAAACGGGCTTAGGTTCAAAGATATATCGATAGCGGTAGGAAGTTTAGGCGAAAATTTACAATATATTGAAAAGGTGTTTTTCGACTATAAAATTCCATATTTCGTTGAAAAGACCACAAATTTATTAGAACACCCCGTTTGCGATTTTATAATTTCCGTTTTAGATTTTGAGCGAAAAGGGCTTAACAATAAAGATTTTATTAAGGTTGTAAGTTCAAGTTTGTTTTTGCCAAACAAACGTATTGCCGACAAACTGAAAAACGCCGTTCTTAAAAGTATGATAAACCGAAAGGGTTTTTACCTGCCGTTTACTTTTAATTGCGAAGAAAACGAGATTTTTGAAAGTTGCCGTAAAAAGTTGATAAATATAGTTGAAAAACTTTCAAATTCAACCACCGTTAAAGATTTCGGCAATGCCGTTAAGGAACTTTTAAGCGAGTGTAATATAAATGAAAACCTAAACTTATTAACTGATAAACTTAAAGATTTAGGCGAGCATACTTTGTCAAGCGTTAACGATAGGGCGCTTGAAAAGGTCGTTTCACTTATTGACGAAATGATAGAAGTTTTAGGCGACAATAAAATATCGGCGCTTGATTTTAAGAACGTATTTTTAAGCGGTGCAACCGGTGCAAAAATTTCCTCAATTCCTATTTTGTACGACGCCGTTTATATCGGCGAGTGTAAAGACGTTAAGATTAAAAGCGCGGAAGTTTTATACGCGGTGGGGCTTTGTGGCGACGTTCCCTTTACTAAAAGCGACACGTCTATTTTATCCGACGGGGATTTAAGTGTTTTAGACGGGTTTAACGTTATAATCGAGCCTAAAATTAAGGCGGTAAATAAGCGCGAGCGTGAAAACGTTTTAATTACGCTTTGTTCCTTTAACAAAAAACTCAAACTCTCCTATTCGGTTACCGACGCAAAGGGGTCAAGCCTTTATAAGTCGGACGCTATTAAATACTTAATTTCGGCGTTTGCTCTTAACGTTACGTCGGCTTTAAGGCGTGGTGGCGCAGACTTTTTAGATGGCGACGTGCAAGCCTTTTCTAACGGCAACACTTCATTAATAGAAATTGCTAAACTTTATAAAGATTATTATAACGGCGATAGAGAAACGGCCAATAAGATAGCCTCCTTTTATAATGCAACTGAAATTTTGGGGCTTAGCGAGTTGAAGGAAAAGGCGGACAATCTTCTAAAAGAAAAAAATAGCGAAAAGTATATCGAAAGCGGGGATAATTTAAGCATAAAAGGCGGAGAAATTAGCGCCAGCGTATTAGAGAGTTATTTTAGTTGCCCTTATAAAAATTACGCAAGCAACGTTCTTAAACTTAAAGAAACGGCTGTTAGCGATATAAGGGTAAACGAAACGGGAACTCTACTTCACACGGTTACCGAAAAATACGTAAAAAACCTATCGAAAGTTATAGATAAGATTACTAGCGATAGGTTAGTTGAAGAAATTTTCAATGAGATAAAACAAGATGAAGAATATAAAAAATATCTTAATTCATCTAAACTTATTTACTCTTTATCAAGGTTAGAAAGCGAGAGTAAACGAGTATGTTTTAGCGTGTATAATTCCCTTAAAAATTCCAACTTTACCCCAAAATATTTTGAAAAACGCTTTGGAAACGGGCAAGACGTAAAAGCAATAAAACTTAGCGCAAAAAGTGGTGACGTGTTTATTAAAGGCGTAGTTGACCGCGTTGACGAATACGATAATTACGTGAGAATTATCGATTATAAATCGGGTAAAATTTCGCCAAGTGACGAGAGTTTTTACACGGGCAACAAACTTCAATTATACCTATATATGAACGCTTTTATAAGCGACGGTAAAAAGCCGGCTGGCGCATATTACTATCCTATTAAAGACGAGTATAGCGAAACCGAAGAGTTTTACACAATGCAAGGCAAAACGCTTGACGACTATAAGGTTATAAGCGCAACCGACAATGAAATTGTAAATAGCGGGCGGTCAAAAATAGTAAGTGTTGCGCTCGGTAAAGACGGTAAAGCACATAAAAATTCGGCAGTATTAAGTGAAAGCGATATGGAAAAATACCTTAAATATTCAATTAAGGTTTCCGAAAACTGCATTGATGAAATAAGGTCTGGCTACTTATCCCCGTCGCCGTACGAAAACGCTTGCAACTACTGTGATTACGCAGGTATGTGCGGATTTTCTACCGAAGAAGGTATGGCTGAGAGAAAGGTGCCAAAGGTAAATAAACAAACTATAATAGACGCAGTTGACAGTAGCGAAAAACTAAGCAATAAGGCGGTAAACACAGATGAAACAAACTAACAACTTAACGCCTATGCAAGAAAAAGCGATAATGCACGGCAACGGAAACGCGCTGGTTTCAGCGTCGGCAGGGTCGGGTAAAACCTTTGTAGTTATTGAAAGAATTATTCGCTTAATTATAGAAGAAAACGTTTCGTTAGACGAGATTTTAGCCGTTACCTTTACTAAACTTGCCGCGCAAGAAATGAAAGACAAGTTGCGCTCGGCGTTAACTAAAAAATATCTGTTGACGGGCGAGAATAGGCTTAAAGAACAACTTGAACTTATAAACGCTTGCGATATATCTACGATACACTCTTTTTGCTCTAAACTTATTAAAAAATATTTCTACGTTTTGGGCGTAGATTATTCAAGTAGAGTAATAGATGAAATTGAGAAAAAGAGTTTAGAAGAAAGGGCGATAAACTCGCTATTTGATAGGCTTTACGATTTATCTAACGAAGATTTTACCTCGCTTATCCCCGCCTTTTCAACGGGAAGAACGGATAATGGACTTAAAGCGGTAGTAAAATCACTTTACGAATACGCTATTAGCGAGGGCGGTATTAGTAGCGTTGAAGAAAAAACATTTAATACCTACGCTAACGTTTTTGAACTTTTGCAAAAAGAATATGAAAGCGAAATAGTTAAAACGGCTGAAATTTTTATAGGTAAGTTTTCTAATTTAAGCGATAGTTTTATTGAGGACGACGTTCGCCGTCAATTTTCAAATTCGCTTAAAAATTATTGTGAAGAACTTAGTAGTTCAAGCGATTACTTTGATTTTTTCACTAAAAATTCCGCCTTTTCTACGGCGTTACCGCTTGGCAAAAGTAAACAGCCCGATTTTCAGGCGTTACTTAAAAGCACGGTAGAAGAGTTTAGAGATTTTATTAAAGAAATTAAAGAAGTATTTGATATTGATAAAATTGAGATGCAAAAAAAGGTTGATTCAAGCGAAATAACCCTTAAAAAACTTCTCAACCTTACTAAACTTTACGGCGAAGAATACGATAAAATTAAAATTGAAGAGAACGCCGTTGACTTTAACGACCTTGAAAGGCTTACCCTTAAACTATTAAAAAACCAAGAAGTTAAAGACCAAGTAAAAAACACGTATAGATACCTTTTCGTTGACGAATATCAAGACGTAAACGCCGTTCAAGAAGAAATTATAAATTTAATTTCAAACGACAACGCCTTTTTAGTGGGCGACAGCAAGCAAAGTATTTACGCGTTTAGGGGTTGCAACCCAACCTATTTCAAAAATAAATACGATAGGTTTATTTCAGGTGAAGGAACTGCTATTTCGCTCGATAATAATTTTAGAAGCGCAGAAAGTATTATAAACGCGGTTAACGGCATATTTGCGCCCGTAATGAAAGAAGATTTCGGTGGCACTAATTATAAAAACAACCAAATGATTTACGGTGGCGGTTACGCCGATTTTCAAGGTAACGCGGAAATACATCAAATACTAAAAGAAGGAAAAAAGGAAGAAGTTGTATTAAAGCGCGGAATTTATTCGGTTAAAAATTCCACCGAAACAAAAAAGATTTTAGAACTTTCAGCCGAGGCAAAGTTAGTTATTAAACTTGTGGGTGACGCGCTCGGTAAAACCTATTACGACGTTAAAGAAAAAGACCCTACTAAACGCTATAAAAAAGTATCGTTTGGCGATATTTGTATACTTTTGCGTTCAGTTGGCTCAGGCTCTAAACTTGCAGAAGAAGTGGTAAAGGGCTTGTCTTCACTTGGCGTTCCCGTAGCGTCAAGCGTTAAAAAAGAAATAGAAAATTACCCTGAAATTAAAGTGCTTGTAAGTTTAATTTCACTTTTATCCTGCGCTGAGCGTGACGTACCGCTTGCAACGGTAATGCTAAACCTTTTCGACTTTACCGAAAACGAACTTAAAGATATCCGCCTTTTAAGTGGCGATAGTAAAAATTTAAGTTTTTATAACTGCGCGGTAAACCTTTCAAAAACCACGTCCGCCCTTGGTGTTAAGGTGGCAAACTTTATGTCTTGGTTGGACGATAAACGCCTTATAGCCGAGTTTTTAAGTGTTGACGAAATTGTAAATTCCATTATTAAAGAAACGGGATATTTGGCTAAAATTATGGCGTCGCCGTACGGTGAACAAAGGCTTATTAGAGTTGAAAGGTTTTTAGCCGAAAGCGTTCAAAACGGTAAAAAGTTAAAGGTTTTTGAATTTGAAAGCCATCTTACCGACGCGCTTTCACATCTTAGCGTATCCCAGTCGGCAGGGGAAGACACCGTTAAGGTTATGACCATGCACGCATCAAAGGGCTTGGAGTTTCCAGTTGTAATAATTGCCGGAACTTCAAAATCGTTTAACGCCACAGACCGTCGCGGTAGTGTGATTTCGGTTAGAGATTTAGGCGTTTCGGTAAAAAGTTATTCGCCTGAAAATATGACGGTTAGTGAAAACTCCGTTCGTAGCCTTATGAAACATAGGCAAAAAATACAGTCGTCAGTTGAAGAGTTAAGGCTTTTCTACGTGGCTTTAACGCGCGCCAAGTGTTATCTTCACGTTATAGTAAACGGCAGGGACGTTGAAAACCAAAACGCAATTAACAGCGTTAACCGTATGAGTGATTTTTTACTAAACGGTAGCGCGCCCGTTCAAGTTTATAAGCCCGACGAAATAGTTTTAGAAAAAACGCTTGACGGCGTTACGGTAGCAGGCGCATTGACTAATCAAAACTACTCTTTGAAAATAGCAGAGAATTTATCCTACCGCTACCCCTTTGAAAACGAAATTGACCTGCCGGTAAAAAGTTCGGTATCCGACGTTAATAAGGATAACGACGAATACTATAAAAGAACGGATTTGTTCGGCAGTTCAAGTGGCGAAAAAGGAACTTCATACCACAGGTTTTTTGAACTTATTGATTTTTATAATTACGATAAGAAAAACGACCTTGAAAGGTTTGTAACTTCAAATTTAATGAGCGCTCAGCAAGCAAGTTATATCGACGTAGACAAAGTTGAAAGGGTGTTAAACTTGGAAATTTTTAGTAAGATTAAAGGCTATAAGATATACAAGGAAAGGAAGTTTTGTCAACTTGTTCCAGCCGAGAAACTCTTAAATAAAAAAGTGGGCGGAGAAGTTTTAATTCAAGGTATTTTAGACTTAGTTGCCTTAAAAGACAAAAAGGCAGTTCTTATCGACTATAAAATTTCCACGATAGAAAGTGACGCTGACCTTATTAAAGCCTACAAAACTCAACTTGAACTTTACGCCTACGCCCTTGAAAAAACGCTTGGCGTTGAAGTTGAGGGCAAGTATATAATAAACGTGTTACAAGAAAAGGTTTTAACCGTATAAAAAATTAAATAATAGGCAACAATTTTCGGCGTAGGAGATATTGTATGTTGAACTACTTTAAGCCGATTATCAACGCGTTTTTATACGATTTTTCAAAAGTTGCCTATTTGGGCGTAATTATAGTAACGCTTTCAAGTTTAGTGGTGTTTTTACTTGAAGTAATTTTAAGTATAATTTCCAAAAAGAAAAAAGACAGCGTATACTACCTTTGCTACACGCTACTGAGTTTAGTAGTTACTCTATATTTTGCCGTAGAAGACTATTTTGGTGAAAAACTTTTGTTTGAAACGCCAAAGTCGGTCTACGTTTTTATGACTGTTCTTTTATCCGTTTCTATAATTTTTTACACGGTAATAAGATATTTATCAAACTGTAAAAGAGATAAAAAGGAAGATAGCAAAGTTATAAACTATTTTGATAACCAGACTAAACCCGATATTGAAGTTAAAGTTATAAAACCTAAAACTTACGAATATTTTTCAAGCGGTAGTATATCGTGCGGATATTTAGACGTTTTGCACCTTAAAAGTTTGATAAACGACCTAAAATTAAAAAATCTATCAAACGCCGATTATTGTGAAATTGAAGATTTAGAACTTTATCTAATGAACTTCGTTTCACGCCAGCCAAACGATAGCGAAAGGGCTGTTCTTTCGGAAAAACTATCTATGCTCGTTAAAAAAATTGCCCTTTACGCAAGTTAAACAAAGGATTTTACAAATGACTATTTATTTTGACACCGAAACCACGGGGCTTACTCCGGGTAGAATAATTCAACTGTCGTACATTATTGATAACGACGGCGAAGTATCCGCGAAAAACTTTTTTTTCGCGGTTGATTACGTTCCCGAAGAAGCAGTTAAAATTCACGGTTTTTCTACTGAAAAGTTAAAAGCCTTATCGGGCGGAAATACTTTTTCTACTTATGCTGACGAAATTCAAAACGACTTTATTAAAGCGGATATAATAGTTGCGCACAACGTAAAGTTCGACCTTGCTTTTTTGACGGCGGAATTTTCCTATTTAGACCAAATTTTTAAGTATAATTGTGCGTTTGACAGTATGAAGTATTACACGCCGATAATTAAACTACCGAGAAAAAGCGGTGGATATAAATACCCAAAACTTAGCGAAGTTGCTGAGTTTTTAGATATTTACGCGTATGACGTTACTAAAAAATGTATTGAACTTTTCAACGCAAGTAGCGTTTTCGAGCACGACGCTAGATACGACACTTCACTACTATATCTTTGTATGAAAGACTGCAACGTAAATAACGTGGCGATATAAGACGGTAATACCGTCTTTTTTTAATAAAAAAATTTTCTCAAAATTAAAAAAAGAGTTGTATTTTATTTTAATATTTGGTATCATATTTTAAGATTGGGGTGTCGCCAAGCGGTAAGGCTACGGACTCTGACTCCGTCATTCGGGAGTTCAAATCTCTCCACCCCAGCCAAATTTAATTTAACTTATAAGGAGATATTATGTATAAACTCAATTTAGGGCTTTCAATTCATTGTTTCAAAACCGAGTGGCTTGAAGACGGTAAGTATAGAATTGCTACGATGTTCGACTACATTGATGAAATGACTAAGGGTATGAAGGAAAACGGTTTTTCTTCAATGGAACTTTCAGCAGGCGGTCAATGGAATTTACCAGAAGAACAAGAAAGTTTTCCAGCCGTTAAAAAATACGCTGAAATCATTAAGAAAAACGGCATAAATCTCAATAGCGTACACCTTCCGTTTGCTCTTTCCTTTTGGGAATTTGGAATTTTAGACGAAGAGAAGAGAAAGTTAACCGTTGAGCGCGCTAAGTGGGCTATTAGTATGTTCGAAAAAGATTTTCCTAAATATTTCGTTATTCACCCCGGCAAAAAAGGGCCGAGTGATAAAGAAGAAAGGAAAGCAATGCTTGAACAACTTGCAAAGTCAATGAAAGAACTTTGCGACGCGACTGACGCTGTTATTTGTATTGAAAATATGTCTACCGACTTACTTCTTAACCAAACGAGCGAAATGCTTTGGCTACTTGAACGCGTTCCTAAACTTATGATGGTTATGGATATTAACCACCCATTTATCGAAACGCCCGAAGAGTTTATTGAAAAAGTAGGCGATAGAATTAAATGTTTACACGTAAGTGACCGTGACGAAATTAAGGAAAGACACAATATGCCGGGCAACGGTGTTCTCAACTGGAATAAGATTATCGGCGCGCTTGAAAAAATAGGCTACCAAGGCGAATTTACCTACGAAGTAGGTATTCATAAACACAATTTTCCGCTTAGTGAAGTTAGGGCAAACTACGAAAAACTTTTCAGCGATTATAACAACTCTAAACAATAAAATAATTAAAAGCATATTATTTAAGGCAATCACTTGAAGTGATTGCCTTTTTTATATAAATATGGTATATTAACCTATATGGACAAAGCAAGTTTATACTATAAAAAAATGACGGAAACACCCGTTTCTAAACTAATTATAAAACTCGGCATACCAACCACGATATCAATGCTTATAACAAGTATTTATAACTTGGCGGATACCTATTTCGTAGGAACGCTTGGAGAAAGCGCGCAAGGTGCAATAAGCGTGTTGTTTACTTTGCAATGTATTATTCAAGCGGTTGCCTTTATGTTCGGGCACGGCGCAGGGGTTTTCGTTTCAAAACACCTTGCTAATAAAGACGTAAAGCAAGCGTCGAAATTCGTATCCTCGGCATTTTTTCTCGGCGTTATAATAGGCGCTATTTTTACGGTGTTAGGCTCGGTGTTTATTACTCCGCTTATGAGAGTTTTGGGTAGCACTGAAACGATTTTGCCTTACGCCATTAGATACGGTGCTTGTGTTTTAATTGCAACCCCGTTTATAATGGGTTCACTCGTTCTTAACAACTGTTTAAGATACGAAGGCAAGGCGTTTTTTGCTATGATAGGCTTAGGCTTTGGCGGAATTCTTAATATTTTTGGCGACTTTTTGCTTGTTTCAGTATTAAAAATGGGAGTTTTGGGTGCGGGCGTTGCAACTGCCGTTTCTCAACTTATAAGTTTTATAATACTTATTATAATGTATAAAAAACACGCTCAAAGTAAAGTGTCAACTAAGTGCGTATCTAATAGCGTTAAAGATTATTTTGCTTTTATGAGGGTGGGTTTTCCATCATTCATACGCCAAGGTTTAACTTCAATTTCGGGCGGATTACTTAACAATATATCTAAACCGTATGGTGACGCTACTATCGCGGCAATGGGCGTTGTTAATAAATACATAAGTTTAATTGCTTTCGTAGGTTTAGGTATAGGGCAGGGCTTTCAGCCGGTATCGTCGTTTAACTATCAGGCTAAACGCTACGATAGAGTTAGAAAAAGCGTAATATTTACGGTGGTGTTCGGTTTGTGCTTGGTATCTATTTTATCAATACCGGGCATACTGTTTCCAAGTTTTATAATAAGTATATTCCAGAAAAAAGAAAGCGTTATCGAAGTTGGTAAACTCGCTTTACAAGTAGCGTCGTTCGGCGTAATTTGTATGCCCGTATCAATCGTTACGAATATGCTTTTTCAAAGCACTTTTCAGTCGGGAAAAGCAAGTTTTTTATCAATGCTACGTTCGGGCTTGGCGTTTATGCCCCTACTTATTATACTTGAAAGCAAATTTAAGTTAGTGGGTATTCAAATAGCACAACCTATTGCCGACGTGATTTCGTCGCTTATAAGTTTGCCGTTTATGTTAAATTTTATAATAAAAATGAAAAGGTATAATATGAAGGAATTAGTAGTTGCATCGGGAAACAAAGGAAAACTTGAAGAAATAAAGTCAATTTTAGGCGATAGTTACAAGGTGATTTCTATGAAAGATGCGGGCTTTTTAGGTGACGTTGAAGAAACGGGAACTACCTTTTACGAAAACGCCATTATAAAGGCACAAGCGGTAAGTAAAGCCCTTAATAAAGACGTTTTGGCCGACGATAGCGGTTTACTTGTTGACGCGCTTAACGGCGCTCCCGGCGTTTACAGTGCAAGATACGCTGGCGAGCACGGTAACGATAAACTCAATCGCGATTTACTTATTAAAAACCTTGAAAACGCTACTTCAAGAAAGGCAAAGTTTGCTTCAAGTGTGGTTTTGTATAAAACAAGCGGAGAGATAATCGACGGTTACGGCGAAACGCACGGCGAAATTTTAAGAGAAGAAGTGGGAACTAACGGCTTTGGTTACGACTGTATTTTTTATAGTTACGACCTTAATAAGTCTTTCGGTTTAGCAAGTAGTGAAGAAAAAAACAAAGTAAGCCACCGCTACCGCGCCCTTTGTGATTTAAGGAAAAAACTAAATGGCTAAATATTTAACTGTGTTTTCAGATAGTCACGGCGAAAAACGTAACGTTTGTAGGCTGATAGGCGACTGTTCCGTGAGCGACAAGGTGGTTTTTCTTGGCGACGGGCTTGGGGATTTAATAGAACTTTTTGAGTTTGAAGAAAAGTTAGTTAAAGTTGCGGGTAACTGCGATTTTTCTCTTACCGCTAAAAAGCAGGCAACGTTCGAGTTGGACGGGGTTAGGTTTTTAGCGGTTCACGGCGACCTTTACGGCGTTAAGTCGGGCTTAAAAAGGCTTACCGAATACGCTAAACAAAAAGGCGTTAAAGTAGTTCTTTACGGGCATACCCATAAACCTCTAATCAGCGTGGCGGACGGGGTAACGTTAATAAATCCTGGAACTCTTTCAAGTTACGGTACAGCCGAAACTTTTGCTTTTATTACCGTAAATAACGGCAATGTTGACTGTAAGATTATACCGCTTAATAAAAGAGTGTAAAAAAATTTAGAATAACGGCTAATTTTGTTTGACAAGCGTCGTGGATTTTGTTATAATCACTTAGCATTGTGCGGTAAGTGCGGGTGTAGTTCAATGGTAGAACACCAGCCTTCCAAGCTGGTTACGTGGGTCCGATTCCCATCACCCGCTCCAATAATATTAGCGCAGGAAGGAGACCTTGCTAACACAAAATGCGCCAGTAGCTCAGCTGGATAGAGCACCGCCCTTCTAAGGCGGGTGTCAGGGGTTCGAGTCCCATCTCTCGCCCCAAAATTATCGTTGGGGTGTCGCCAAGCGGTAAGGCACCGGATTTTGATTCCGGTATTCGTAGGTTCAAATCCTGCCACCCCAGCCAAAACTTAA
>JAZLBK010000116.1:0-19160 GCA_045613665.1 Christensenellaceae bacterium
TAGAACCGATTGCGGACACGTTGCCGATAAGTTCGTCGTTTTTACGCATAAATTATAATCCTAACCTTTTAATTATAGAACCACTCATCTTTTGAAATCTAATCATAATAAAATCGTAAACGATATAAAAAAGCACGCCTAAAACAAAAATAACGTAGGGTAATATATCGTTTATAAACTCGCTTTTTACTATAAACATTGAAAAAGCGTAGAACATTAAGTATGAGGCAATTAAAAACAAAACGCCTTTAACTATAAATAAATACCATCTTTTTTTAACGTTTTCTAAATGAAATTTATTTATTATCGGGTGTAAACCAAAAAACAATAGGTAAAGTAAAGCCAAATGAAAACGGTTAATTGCAAACAAAAAAGCAAGAATAGCCGTTGCCCCATAAGTTAAAAAAGCGCCTTTAACGCTGTTTTTTGATAAAGGTAACGTAACGGTTAAAGATGCCATGAACAAGCATGACAAATCAAGCGTTTGAAAGTAGGCACCTACTATTAAAAACACAACGCCAAGCGCCGTGGAAACTGCCGAAAGGGCAATTATTTTTCCGTTTTTCATAATAATTATCTACAACTACAACAACAATTGAGTAAAGTGTTACAAATAATCATATCGCAACACCATTGAGCGCAACTATCCCCACCAAGTTGCTGTTCGGGCGCACCTGCTTGACGCTCGTAATTTGCATTGCCCGACCTATTCCAATCACTATTGATTTTAGAACCTTCGTTAACGCGTTCGTTAATTTTATTAAGCGCGTTTTTATATTTTTGCTCGTTAGGGTTCATAGAAGACGCTATTTCAAGTTGTTTTTTACTTTCGTTTATCCAGTTCTTTTTGTAAAAAATTACCGATTGATAGTAATGCCACTCAGCATCTCTTTCATTAAAATCGTCAAGCAAAGTTTGGGCTAAGGTTAAATTACCGCTTTTAATTGCAGCCTCTACGCTTGAAAACGCCTCAGATTTCTGCCCTTCCACAGACTGTTCTTGGCGAAAACTCTTAATTTCGTTATACGCAATATCAATTTCAGTAAGCATTTTTGCGGCGTTGTTTCCAACGTCGCCTTCTAAAAATCTTTCTTCTTGATATTTTTGTTTAAGAGCCTTATATTTTTCTAAAACAACTTCGTCGCTATCTAACGGCGTAGCGCCTAAAATTTTATAATATTTGTCAATCATTTTTAGTTCCTTTTGATAATATTTTATTCGTAGTGTTAGGAATACCCCTTGTTAAAATATTCGTAACAAGGTCGGTATTATATTTCATAGGTATTTGTTTGTAATTTTCAATAATTTGAGCAAAAATAGTATTAAATATAAAACAAATATCTTGCTTGTGTGTCTCCACAAGGTCATTAAACGTGCCTTTTTTATACGAGTTAAATAAAACGTTAAAGTTTTTCTTATTTATATCTTTATCGTAATCGTCAAGCGCGTCTATTAAATAAACCCACTTTCCTATCGCATAAAATAGCCCGCGCGTGTATTCGGTTGCCTTGTCCTTAAACACGAAAGTTGAAATTTCTTCTAAAATTTTTGCAAAGGGGTCGCAAACAACGTCAATACTATCAAGATTTTGCTTTTCATACGATAGTAACGCCGAATACCCGTCTTTCACAATTTTGTCAATTTCAGGAAATAACTTTTTCGCCTTTTTGTATCCACTTTTTATAAACGAAGATTTAATACCACCCCTATTTTCGTCCAAAATATCGTCTTTCAACTTATAATAAGCCAAAATAACGTTTACGGCGCCAAGGGTTTTAGAAATATCGTCCGGCTTTGCTATCGGGCGTTTTTTTATTTGATGGGCTATGCAACGCTCTTTATTAACGGTAATATCAACACCTAATACGTTGTGAGTTATTGCCGACATAAACGCAATATCGTAACTCAAACAAAACCTTGCCTTTTGCCCGCAAACTTCACCTATGCTTTTACAAATTCCACAGTATAACGCTTTATACAAAACGTCGTCTTTCATATATAAATTAGGGTTATCGGGCTTTAAGTAACCAAACATAATTACCTTTCGGGACTATAAAGTCCAACTTTTCTATATACTTTTGCAAGCGTTCTTCTTGCTATTTTAGACGCGTTTTCCGCACCTTTTTGCATTATACTATCTAAATAACCTTTATCTTTAAGTAAAGCAAAACGTTTTTCGCTTATGGGTTTTAAGCCCTCCGCAACCGCTTCGCCAACTTTGATTTTAAACTCGCCGTAACCTTTACCGTCAAACCTATTAACTGCGCTTTCAATACTTTCGCCAGAAAATACCGAATAAATTGTTAAAAGGTTAGATATGCCGGGTTTATTTTCAAAGTCGAAAACAATTTTGTTATCACTATCCGTTACCGCCCTTTTGAACTTTCTAATAACTGTGTCTTGGTCGTCGTACATAGAAATATAGGCGTTTACATTTTCGTCACTTTTACTCATTTTTTTAGTTGGGTCAGCAAGCGACATTATCTTCGCGCCGTGTTTTGGGAAAATAGGTTCTGGAACGGTAAAGGTATCGCTATACCTACCGTTAAATCTAATTGCTAAATCACGGGTAAGTTCAATATGTTGTTTTTGGTCAGCACCAACGGGAACGACTGCCGTATTATAAAGCAAAATATCAGACGCCATAAGCACGGGATAGTCCATAAGCCCCATATTGACGTTATCGGCATGAGAACGCGACTTGTCCTTAAACTGAGTCATACGGTTGAGTTCGCCAGGATACGTCATAGTGTTAAGTATCCAAGTGAGTTCGGCGTGTTCGTGCACGTGCGATTGAACGAACATTATACATTTTTCAGGGTCAACGCCACAAGCAACGTATAATGCTAAAAGTTCCTGCGTTGCCTTTCTAAGTTCAGCGGGATTTTGCTTTACCGTTAAACAATGCAAATCGGCTATTGAGTAGATGCAATTATACTCGTCTTGCAGTTTAACGAAATTGTTAATTGCGCCAACGTAATTGCCTATCGTGGGAATTCCACTTGGCTGAACGGCGCTAAAAAGTGTTTTTTTAGTTTCCATTTGTTAACCTTATTGATTTTATACTTATTTATAAGTATATCACATCAAAATACAAAAATCAAATTTTATTATACGATTTTATAATTTCTATTGCGTCTTTTACGCTAATTTTAGAGTTAATTTTGAAAAACGGCTGTATTGTTTTATCTAAAATCGCATCGGGAATTTCCACGCCTGATAGCGCGTTTAGTTTACTAATTGCTTTATCAACCGAAATTTCATTAACGTTAAAGGCGTATTTTAATACCTGCCTTGCGTATAGATACGGCGACGCTAAACACACGAGTAAGGAAACGTTATCGTCTTCGTAGTCGGCGTAATAAAGGTCGTAAGCAACTAAACCGCAAGTAGATAAAGGGTCTAAAAGATAGTCAACTTCTTCGTAAATACCACTTATAAGCGTTGATATATCGCCTTCAATAGGCGTTTCAAAATAAACGTCTTTAAGCCTTTCTTGAACAGGTTTATTTACCCCAGCAAGCACTACGTTTACAGGTAATCCCACCTTTTTACATAGCCAAGCGGAAAGTAAAACGATACCGTCTTCACCATTTATTGCTAAATTTATTTTATCGCCTTGAACAATCACCCCACCCGTAACCAAATCAACGTAAGCGGAAATAAAGGTGGACGCTAAACTCCCCACTTCGCTAAGTAGCGAGCCTTGAACGATATAATCGGTATAATTTGCGTTGTTACCGTCAAAAAGTTCTAAAACTGCTAAGCCTTGGTCGATAAACGTTACGCTTGCAGGAAAACTTGCATTACTAACCTTTATAAAAGCACTACTTGAAAGTTCACTTTTAGTTAGGTGTTTATATATCGTTTTAATTCTATCTTCATACGATAAATCTTGTAACGACGATAAAAAATTAGGGGTTATACAAGTAAAATCGGCAGGTAAATTATACCCGCCGATTGCGATATTTCTTTCCTTAGTTAAATCCATATTATTTAACGAGTTCAGCCACGTATTTGGGAAGTTCTTCGTAAGATGCGCTTACAGAAATTATAAATTTAAGTTCAGCGTATTCGTCTTGAAGTTGTTTAATTGCGTTAAATAACGCCTCGCCACCTTCCATATCGTTGCCGATAATTCTTTTAAGCCCGTCTATAAACACGTATTCAATATCACTATTGCCTGCAAGTAAACCGTTGATAAAACCGGCCAACGAAACAGAACCTTTAATATCGTGCTCTTCGGTATAAACACATCTAACGTTAAAGTTAACGTTTACAGTGTTAAAACGCTTATCAGTAATAAAAACGACGTTACCTTTCGCGGTAGAGCCGGCGTTATTTACTTCATTAAGCATAATTTTAGTTTTGCCAAAGCCTTTGGGTCCGTATACAATTTTAATCATAAATTAAATCCTCCGATTTATTTGTATCTATATTATAAACGATAAAAGTGTCGTTTTCAAGAGTAAAATATGAAATTTATTAAATTTTTTTTACAAAAAAATACCATTTTTATCTAAAAGATAATTTAACCGCCACTATTATATAAGTTTATGATAATCAATTATTAAAATTCACTTTTTATAAAGGCAAAATAAAAAACGGTTGTATTCAACCGTTTTCATTAGCAAGTTTCGCCTCTCTATCTGCAATTTGAAGAGCCTCAATCATTTCGTCAATACTGCCCGATAAAAAATCTTCCATGTTATACAAGGTAAAACCTATTCTATGGTCGGTAATTCTACCTTGCGGAAAGTTATAAGTTCTTATTCTTTCAGACCTATCACCCGTTCCTATTTGGCTTTTACGATTTTCGTCGTACTCTTTGCGGTATTGACTATTGTAATAGTCATAAAGCCTTGACTTCATTACTTTAAGCGCCTTTTCTCTATTTTTGATTTGAGAGCGCTCGTCTTGACAAGTTACCACGATACCCGTGGGTAAATGCGTCATACGGATACAACTTTCAGTTTTATTAACGTGCTGACCACCTGCGCCTGACGAACGATAAGTATCGATTTTAAGGTCCTTTTCGTCAATTTTAACTTCAACGTCTTCAACTTCCGGTAAAACTGCTACGGTTGCGGTAGACGTTTGAATTCTTCCTTGTGATTCCGTTTCTGGAACGCGTTGAACTCTATGAACGCCACTTTCAAATTTGAGTTTACCGTAAACGCCGTTGCCTGAAACTGAGAAAGTAACCTCCTTAACACCGCCAAGTTCGGTGTAATTTCCGTCAATTTCTTCCGTTTTATAACGGTGCTTATCGGCAAAGCCAACGTACATACGATAAAGTTCGTACGCAAAAAGCGCTGCCTCTTCTCCGCCTGCACCCGCGCGAATTTCTACTATTACGTTCTTGTCGTCGTTTTCGTCTTTTGGAATAAGTAAAAGTTTAAGTTCGTTATCAACCCTTTCTTGTTCTTTAATAAGGGTTTTTATTTCCATTGACAAAAGTTCGCGCATGTCAACATCACTTTCCTGCGAAAGCAAAGTTTCAGCGTCGGCACGCTCTTTTTCAATTTTGATAAGTTCTTTAATTTTTTCTACCGTTTCAGTAATATCGGCTAACTCTTTGGTGTACTTAACGTAAGACGGTTGGTCGGCAATAACCGACGGGTCTATTATAAGTTCGTTAAGTTTGTTATACCTATCTAAAACAGATTGTAATTTACTCGTCATATCTATATATTTTTAATATTCGGTCAACGCCGTTTATATCCTTTATAATATTGATTTTGCCGTATTGATTTTTCTTTTCAAACAACCTTTTTATATCACTTGCTTGACCTATTCCACACTCTAAGTATAAAACCCCGTTTGTGTTTAGAAAATTATAGGAATTATCGGCAATTTTACGATAGAAATCAAGCCCGTCAACACCGCCGTCTAACGCTAATAAAGGTTCGTTTTGAACGTCTTTATCAAGAGATGAAACGTCGCTCGATTTAATATAAGGTGGGTTAGATAAAATAACGTCAAACCTACCTTGAATTTCGTCAAACATATTAGATTTTACAACCGTTACGTTCGCGCCTAAATTTTTAGCGTTTAACCTAATATAATCAAGCGCGGTATCGCTTACGTCAACCAAAGTTACCTTCGCGCCCGTTTTAAGTTGAGCGGTTATACCTATCGCACCTGAGCCGGCACAAAGGTCTAAAACCCTACTATTACTATTTATATCGCTTAACGCGTGCATTAAAAGTTCTTCCGTTTCAGGTCTTGGTATCAAAACGCCTTTACCTACTTTGAAAAGGTATCCGTAAAAGTCAGCGTCACCAAAAACGTATGCAAGCGGTTGCTCTAATCGTTTTTTCGCATACGAATGTGCAAGTTCGCTTTGCTCTTTAGTAACTAAAATTTTTGAAGATATTTCACTTCTTTTTATACCGCACGCCCTTGAAACAATCCACTCGCCGTCAACGGTGTCAACTCCGCCCTTTTCCAAAACCGCGTTAACCTTTTCAAGCAAAGTTTTAGCCGTGCCGAAAACGTTAAAAGCAACTTCTTTTATATTTATATCTAAATCCATTTGCAATACGGCGTTAAATGAAGTTATTGCAACTTCAATCATATCGTCACTCGGTTCACGCGTGGTAATTTTTTGTAAAAGTAACCCTGGTGCTTTGAAAATTATAAAAAATTTACTTTTAGTTTTTGCAAGAAGTTTCAAAATTTCATAAGAAATTCCTGATACGATAGGCAGGGTTAAAATCTTAATTAAAAACCTTAACGCTTTACCACTTAAACCGTCAAAATTAGCGCCAAGTTCGATAAAAATAGAATTTACTACGGCAAAAATTAAAATGCTTATAATCATTACTAAAAACATAAAAGTAGTTCCGCACCTATCGTGTAAGCGAGAAGACTTCTTTACGTTTTCAACCGTTAAATCAAACCCGTTTTCATAGCAAGAAATAGTTTTATGTTCAGCGCCGTGATACATATAAGTTCGCCTTATATCTTTAAGTAGCGACGTTATTAAAACGTAAGAAATAAAAATTATTATTCTTATACCGCCTTCAATCAAACAGTAAATTAAACTTGAAGTTTTTAATTCAAAAAACAAGTCGGCAATTACTTGCGGTAGGAAAAAGAACAGTAGTAACGATAGCGCAAGACCTAAGATTACGCCAAGCGTAGTCGCAATATCAACAGCGCTTATTTTAAGTTTTTTAGAAAGCCATTTATCAAAGTTTGACGACTCGTCATCCCCGAAAACCGACGCTGAGCGCATAAGCGCTTTCGTTCCGTTTATAAGCGAACTAAAAAACGCCACAGCGCCTCTTATAACGGGGATTTTAGACGCCTTGCTTTTACCCTTAATTCTTTTAGTTTCAAGCAATACTTCGCCTGATTCCGCCCTAACTGCAATAGCCTGACAAGTTTTGCCACGCATCATAACGCCTTCAATAACCGCTTGACCGCCTATTGTTGTTTTGCATTTATTTTCCATAATCAAAATAATAAAACAGCTCTAAGAAGTTTCTTAGAGCCAGATTTATACCAAATGGTATACTTTTTGTAAATAAATTAAATACCGTATCTTTTCTTAAATTTATCTACGCGACCGCCGGTATCAACAAGTTTTTGTTTACCTGTGAAGAACGGGTGGCATTTAGAACAGATATCAACCTTAATAACGTCAACGTTCTTGGTAGAACCAGTAGTAAAAGTTTCACCGCAAGCACATTGTACGGTAACGGTTTTATACGTAGGATGAATACTATCTTTCATATTATCACCTCATCAAAATTAATTACCTTGCTATTATATATTAAAATTTTTGCCAAGTCAACTTTTTTTAAGCATTTAATTGAAATTAAAGGCGAAAAGTTTATTTAACTTATTTGCTTGCAAAAATATTAAAGTGTGGTATAATAACAATAAGGTTTATTATGAATAAATGGCATATTTTAGAGCCGAACAAACTCGGCGGAATTACCACAACTGAAAATCTTGAAAAGATTGACGACGTTAAAGTTAAAACTATAAACTGCTTTATTTCGCTTGACGACCTTGATAAATTCTCTGGTGACGTTAAGGTAAACTACCCTTTAACGCCTTGCACCGTTGCCGTTGGCCAAGTCGTTGAAACTCTTAAAAATAACGATTATCTTAAAAAAGGCAGTAAGGTTTTTTTATCACCTGAATACGCGCGTGAAAACAAAACAGGCTATCTTCGTGACTTCGTAGTTTTACCTGAAAGCAAAGTTTACCCATTACCAAAAAACGTTAGCGAGTACGAGGCGCTTTATCTAAACCACATCTCGCTTGCCCTTTCGGTGATTGACGAACTTAAAATAGAAAAAGGCAATCACGTAGCAATTTTTGGTAGTTCCATACTAGCAAACGTATTAGCGCAACTTATAATGTATTATCAGTCTGTTCCTATTTTGATTGACTATGACGATAAGAATTTAGAAATAGCGCATAAAACTAACGTTTATTATCTTCTTAAAAACGATAAGAATTTAGAAAACGATATTATTTCTATCACGGGCGGTAGAAAATGCAGTAAAGTTATCTTCGTTACTGACTGTGATATGAGTTTTGACTTAATTGATAAAGTAACGCGCAACTTGGCAACCGTTGCCGTAACAGGAATTTCAAACACCAAAAAGAAGTTTTCGCTATCATACGCGCTCGATAAGGAACTTCAAGTTAAGTTCATCAAAAACGGTAACGAAAATATTGACGCGGGCATTAACCTTATCGCCCAAAAAGCCATTGACTTATCTTATTTTGAACTCCCCTCATACAAGTTTGAATACGCGCCTAAACACTTTGAAAACGCCGTTTCAAAAATTGAAGAAGGAAAGAGTGACGCGGAATTTATTATTGATATGCTATAAAAAAATGCGGATTAAATATCCGCATTTTTTATTTTATCGTACAAATCGCCAGCACCTAATATTAAAACGTTTTTATTTTCTAAACTTTTAATTCGAGTTAAAAGTTCCATAAAATCGTCGATATAAACAGAGTTTTTAATTTTTTCACTTAAAAGTTTTGCACAGCCAAAATAATCGTAACTTTCCCTTGCTGGATACTCCTTAAAAATTATTAGATTATAACCATTTAGCACTTTTATAAAATCACTTAAAAGTAATTTAGTTCTTGAATAAGTGTGCGGTTGAAACACCGTAATAAAATCGCCGTTAAACCTTTCTTTTGCGGTTATAAGCGCCTTTTCTATCTCGCTTGGGTGATGTGCGTAATCTAAAATAATATTTGTACCCGTTTTAGTTTTTAATTCTTCAAATCGCCTTTTAACCCCCTTAAATTTTTCTACGCCTTTTATAATAACGTTAAAATCAAGATTAAAATAATAATGGCAAACCGCTATTACCGCCAAGGCGTTTGATAGGTTGTGCTTTCCGTAAACGTTTAGAAATACTTTATTTATAAACTTATCTTTATAGTATAAATCAAAAGCGTATTTGCCGTTATATTCGGTTAAATTTTTTGCCGTATAATCGGCTAAACTATCAACGGCGTACGTTATTACTTTTTCGCCAGAATAACCACATAAAAACTTATCGTCTTTATTTATTATTTTAACTTTTGCGCGCGTTAGATATGAAAAAAACTCGTTTTTGAGGTTTTCAATATTGCCGTAGCAGTCTAAATGGTCGTTATCAACGTTTAGGCAAACGGCAAGCGTTGGAGAAACGCGTTTAATGTTTTTATCATACTCGCAAATTTCACTTACTATAACGTAGTTACTATTTGAATATATAAACGAGCCCAAGTTAATATCTTCACCGCCAAGTAACGCGGTAATATTAACGCCTGAATAGATAAGCACGTTTGCAAGCATGCAAGAAGTAGTGGTTTTGCCGTGGCTACCCGATATTCCTATGGATTTGCCGTACGACTTTAACACTATATCTAATAACTCAGCCCTGCCGTACACCGCTTTATTTAGTTCCTTTGCCTTTATAAGTTCTAAATTGCTTTTCGGTATTGCAGAAGAATATACTACCACGTCTTTATCTAAAACGTTTTTTTCGGTTTGCGTATCATAAAAAATTAAGCCGTTTGAAATTAAGTTTTCAACCGTATGACTTTTAACGGCGTCACTACCCGAAACTATAAAATTTTTACTAAGTAATAAACGCGCAAGCACGCTCATACCAGCACCGCCTACACCTATAAAATGCACTTTTAATTTTTTATTAGATTTTGCCATATTTTATATTATGAAATTCAACTTATAAATTTTACAAAACCCTTAAAAATTGACTTTTTTTGACATTTTTTTGTAAAAAAGTGATAAAAATGTGAATTTTTTTCAAAAAAGGTATTGAAATTATACAAATTACAGTGTATAATTTATCTATGCTTAATTGTAAATTAAGCGTAATATATATAAGGTGGTAGTAAAATTGAAAATCTCAGACGTAAGAGTACGCTTAGTACAAAAGGAAGACAGCAAACTTAAAGCTGTGGCTTCAATGACTATTGACGATTGTTTTGTCGTTCATGACATTAAAGTTATTGAAGGTCAAGAAGGCTATTTTATAGCAATGCCAAGTCGTAAGGCAAGTGACGGTGAATATAAAGACATAGTTCACCCCATCAACACTGAAACGCGCAAATTGATTATTGACGTGATTTTAGAAGCCTTCAACGCAGAAGTTAACAAAGCGGAATAAAATATTAACGGCAAAAAGCCGTTTTTATTTTGCAAAAAAATAACGCCCCACTACGAAGTGGGGCGTTTTAATTTACTTTTTATTTTTTACCAAACAACCTTTTTACAAAAGGCGGAATTTCTTTTTTAGGTTCTTCTTGTTTAACTTCTTCAAGTGGCGCGTCAACAACAGGCGCTACTTCATTTACGATAGGCGCTTGTTCTTTAATAGGTTCTTTTTGTTGAACTACCTCTTCAAACGATTGATTATCCGTTATAAAACGCTTTTGGGTAAACGCACGTTCAGGACTACCTGTAAAACCGGTAGCAATAATGGTTATAACCACTTCGTCTTTAAGTTCGGGTAAAATATTCGCGCCGAATATTAAATTTGCCGAATAATCAACAACGCCGTGTATCAAGTTTGCAGCCTCACTAACTTCGCCGATAGACAAGTTGGTATCGCCTGAAATGTTAAGAATTATACCACGCGCGCCTTCGATAGTAGTTTCAAGCATAGGTGAAGAAACGGCTTGGCGTACAGCCTCAACAATTCTATTTTCGCCTTTTGCCCTACCTATACCCATATGTGCTAAGCCTTGACCTTTAATTATGGTTCTAACGTCGGCAAAATCAAGGTTGATAAGCGCGGGAACGGTAATAAGGTCCGAAATACCGCTAATTGCTTGTTTTAAGTTATCGTCAGCACGGCGGAGTGCTTCTTCCATAGGTGTATTTTTCGGCAATGAGTCAAGAAGTTTATCGTTAGGAATTACGATAAGCGTGTCAACGAATTTTGCAAGGTTTGCAATACCCTTTTTAGCGTTTTCTTCACGTTTTTTACCTTCGAAAGCAAAAGGTTTAGTAACTACCGCAACGGTAACGCAACCCTTTTCTCTTGCAATTTTAGCAATAACAGGTGCAGCGCCCGTACCCGTGCCACCGCCCATACCAGCGGTTATAAATAAAAGATTAACGCCTTCAACGAGTTTTTCAAGTTCTTCACGGCTTTCTTCCGCCGCCTTTTCGCCTATTTCAGGATAAGAGCCAGCACCTAAACCTTCGGTTAACTCTTTACCGATTTGAATACGGTTTTTAAGTTCCGCCTTAGAGTGCATACGCGCTTGCATATCGGTATTAACTGAAACGAATTCCGCACTTTGAATGCCCGCGTCAATCATACGGTTTACGGCGTTGTTACCACCGCCACCCACACCGATTACTTTGATTTTACAAACGTTGAGATTGCTCATTTCTTCAAACATAGTTACTCCTTTATATTAAGTAAAAAATAATTTATCATTTACGAGATTTAGCGCCGTAGATAATAGCGCAAAACGCTCAGTATAATTAGGTTTATTGTAATGTGGAACTTTGGGCGCAACGGTTTTTGGGAACACGCCGAGCCTTGTCGATATATACTCCACTGCCCCTTTAACGTCACATATACCCTCGCCGGTAAAGGCAATATCTATATCGCTTGGAACTTTAAGCGTACAGCCCGACAAAGCCTTATAGCAAAGTTCGGAAATACTGTCAAGCACGCCCTTTGCAACCTTGTTGCACTCGTTTCTTGAAAAGGCAAAATCGCCGTATTCGTTGCTTGATACTACGTAATTAGCCCCGACTTTATCTTTAAGCCCAAGATTAAGTTTGTTTTTTATAAGTTCAGCAACTTGAAAGTCGCAACCGAACGCGTCAGCAAGATATCCAACAATCATACCGCCACCGTAGGCAAATGAACTACTGTAAAGTAAACCGTTACCGCAAATTATTGATAGCGTTGTTGTAGAATAGCCAACGTTTATTAAAATTTTACAATGGTCGCGCTCTCTTAAAGGGAAAAGATAAACAGCGTCAGCATAACTTTGGTTAACGTATTTAATGTCACAAACGCCAAGCCTACCTAAAATTCCGTTAAAAATCTCTATGAAATGATTGATTGCTAAGCCGTAGAATATTCTTGCCGACAGCGACGACGCAGTTTTACCGATAGGCGTATGCGTCTTATAGTTGTCAAGAACGTAATATACCGCCGATTGATTTATAAGTTTATATTCGGGGTCATCGTCAACAAATCCGTTTTCAAAAAGATACCTAACGTCTTGCAAATTTATTTTTTTAGGTTTAGCAAAAGTGATTTTATAGTTTTTAGAAAGCGTCTTAGAAAACTCACCCGGAACGCCTACGTAAACGGTTAAAATTTTCGATATTGCGCTATTTGATATAACGCTTGAAAATAAATTTGCTATTTTTCTTTCTAACTCTTTAACGTCTTCAAACTCGCCGTCAAAATAAGAGTAATACTCAACGCTTTCAACCGCGCGCAAATAGAACGCACCGTTAACGCTTTTTTCGCCAACGGTAAGCGTAATATCTTTCGAGCCTATATTTAAGGTTGCAACGCAATTTTTAATCATAAAAAATCCTTTAAGTATTACTTAATATTTATTTTATAATAAATAAACCGCCTTGTCAAGACTTGACAAAAGCGGTTTTTAATATTTTTTATTATTGTTTGACGGTAATTTTGCCCCCGTCTTCAAGTACGGTTATATACTCGCCGAAACCTTTATTTTCAAGTGATACGTAAAACTCGTAGGTTGCACTTAACTTTTCAGCAGTCATCTCGTCAGCCTTTAACAAATTAAAAGTTACGCCTTCTTTCATTTTTAAGGTTAAAGTTTTATAAAAAATTCCGTCTTTCTTCACGCTTACAGTTACTTTTTGCAAACTGTTTTTTATAGAGTAAAGAAAACTTGACGAACTCGCTAAATAATTAGCGGTAGCCACGTCGTAAATTCTAAGTTTATTTCCAACTATAAGATTTTTATCAAAATCGGATAAGGAAAGTTCAAGTAGAACGTTATCGCTATCCGTAACGTTGTTTTTTGCCGAAGTTTTTTCGCTAAGAACGTTAAAATTTATATCAAGCGCGTAATATTTACCGTCAACCAAAACTGAAAAGGCTTCAATGCGCTCTTTAACAGTAGCAACTATTTTGTTTGGAAACGCCTTTTTAACTTCAACAACTTCAATATAACCAGAAAGGTTAGATAAGTCATCTTTAACTTTTTGAACGTTTAAAAAAAGTAAGTTTTCGTCTTTATACTTTAAGAGTTCGTCACTTACGAGTTCGCTAACGTTTTCGGGCGAACTTTCAACACTTTCTACTTTAAGTTCAATATCCGTTACCTTGAAAGCCGATGCAAGACAAAAAACTGCTACCGTAACAAACAGTAAACAAGTTATAAATACGAGCAGTTTTTTATACTTCATAAAAATTATCCTTTGCGTACGTCCGCCCCCAAGGAACGAAGTTTTTCGTCAATGCGGTCGTAACCCCTATTTATAATATCAAGCCCCGAAATAGTCGTAACACCTTCCGCACCTAAACCTGCTAAAATTAGCGAAGCGCCACCCCTTAAATCAGGCGCAACAACTTCCGCCCCGCGAACGTCACTTTTACCCGTAACGATTGCCCTATTAGAAATTAGGTCGATATCGGCGTTCATCTTTCTAAGTTCGTCTACCACCTGAAAGCGCGTTTTGAAAACGCCTTCTTCAATGACGGTAGAACCCCTTAAAAAACAAGAGTAAGCAAGTATTAACGACTGTAAATCGGTAGGGAAAGCGGGATAAGGCGCGGTTTTAATAAAACCAAGCCCACTGCCAGCCCCACTTGACTTTATATATATTTTATCACTTGCAAGCATAATTTTGCAAGTATTATTATGAATTTTTTTAATAAGTTCAACGTTATGTATGAAATTTGCGCCTTTTATTTCTATTTCACCGCCCGTTACAAGCGAGCATAGAATAAAAGTTCCCGTTTCAATTCTATCGGTTATAGGTCTAAAATATTTTATTTTAGGTTGAAGTTTTTTAACGCCAACTATCCGTATTTGAGACGTTCCAGCCCCGTATATTTTTGCACCCAACCTATTAAGAAAGTTTGAAAGGCAGGCTATTTCCGGCTCTTTTGCTGCGTTTGATATTATCGTTTCGCCTTCTGCTAAGCAGGACGCCATTATCAAATTTTCAGTAACACCAACGCTACTAAACGGCAAGGATATTTTTGCGCCTTTTAATTTATCGGTACGAAGATAAAGATACTCTCCTTGCGATACTTCAACGCCTAATTTTTTAATGGTTTCAAGGTGCATTTCAATAGGTCTTTCTCCAAAATTGCAACCACCGGGTTTTACCGTAGACGCCTTGTGAAAGCGCGATACGAGTGGACCTAACATAAATACCGATGCGCGTATTTTCTTAGCCTCTTCACACGGGATTTCCGGCATATATAGTGAAGAACAGTCAACGTACAAAACGTCGCCTTCGTAACGGTATTTTCCGCCCATACACTTTATTATTTCAAGCATAACGTCTACGTCTTTAAGTTTTGGTACGTTCAAAAACCCCACTTCAAAATCAAGTAAAATACAAGACGCAATCAACGGCAACAAAGCGTTTTTCGCAGACTTTACCTCAACGTTTCCATAGAGTTTATTTTTCCCTTTAACGATTAGCTTATTCATTTTTACACCTATATAGTCATAATATGACCAAACAAGCGTTAGGGTTAAAACTAAAATCTGTCAACGTCTTTCGACACGTTGTAAAGTATTCCAAAAGCCGTCATAAAAACTATTAGTGAAGTATTACCGCAACTTAAAAATGGTAGCGGTAGTCCCGTTGGCGGAATACTACCCGTAACTACGAGAGCGTTTATGAGCGCTTGAACCGTAAACACGGTAGTAATGCCAACCGAAAGCATAAATCCAAAAAAATTTTTACATTTTACTGCAACTTTATAACCGCGATAGCATAAAAAAGCAATAATAATAAATAGTATTGCAGTTCCTATAAAGCCCGTTTCTTCGCCTATAACCGAAAGTATAAAATCACTTTCAGCAAAAGGCAAAAACCTATATTTTTGGCGCGAATTAAAAATTCCAACGCCAAACAGCCCACCGCTACCCAAAGCGTATAAAGACTGCAAAAGTTGATACCCTTCGCCCTTAGGCGACGCCCACGGATTTATATACGCCATTAACCTTTTAAGGCGATACGGCTCTATTATTATAAGTATAGGTAATGCAATAATTACAGGGATTATAATTGCAAGCAGATATCGTTTTTTCATACCCGCACAAAATAATAGTGCTATCATAAGCGCGCCTACGCATACGGTTATGCTCATATTTGGTTCAAGCATAATAAGTAGACAAATTATAAGCCCTACTAAAACAACCGGCAATATCCCCTTAAACGATTTTGCTCGTATAGGATTTTTATAAAAATACCCCGCAACGAAAATCGCGTACGAAAACTTGGCGATTTCCGAAGGTTGTATGGTAATACTACCTATCCCTATCCACCTTTTCGCGCCGTAGTTTTCAACGCCAACGGGCGTAAAGACCAAGCATAGTAAAATTATAGAAATTATAAGTAATAGATGTTTGATTTTATCAAGTTTTTTATAATCTAAAAAGGAAATAGATACGAAAGAAATTATTCCTAATAAAAAGCCTATAAGTTGTTTTTTTAGATAAAAGTATCTATCGTTAAACTGTATTTCCGCCTGATAAAACGATGCGGAATATATCATAACAAGCCCAAAAACCGATAGCGCAACAACTGATAAAGGGATAAAAATATCTCCCCTATTTTTATAGGGATTTAACGACTTTAACAAACCTTTCTCCCCTTTCTTCAAAACTTGTAAACTCGTCGAAACTTGCAGTGCCGGGCGAAAGCAAAACCACTTCGTCTTTATCGCAAAGTTTATAGGCGGTTATAATAGCGTCGTCAAAATTTTTTACGGCGATAACGCCGTCAAGATTTACCTTTGACGCATAGTACAACATACTACTCGTAGAACTTCCAGTTATTACGGTATGCTTAATTAACGTAGAATTTTTTATTTTTTCAAAAACTTCGGTATAGTCAAGCCCCTTTTCGCTACCGCCCATAATTAGAACGGTTTTTTTATTTAGGCTATGAATTGCCTTTAACGTACTGTCGGGATTTGTAGATTTACTGTCGTTTATAAAGGTAACACCGTCTTTAACGAAAACTTTTTCAAAGCGGTGTTTTACACCCTTAAACGAAGTTATTGAATTAACTATATCTTGATTAGATATTCCAACCGATTTTAGCGCGCATATTGAAGATAAAAAGTTATATAGATTATGTGGTTCTCTCAGCGGTAAATCTTCAACGCTACAAATTTTTTCTTCTTTGAAATATACGGCGTTATCGTAAATATACGCACCGTCAACCCTTTCTTGCGCGGAAAACCACAGTATTTTCGCTTTTGTTATTTTAGATAGTTCTTTTACTCTTTCGTCGTCGTAATTAAGTACGGCAAACTCGCTTTCTTTAAGTGGAAGTAGTATTTTACTTTTAACAAGAGCGTAGTTTTCCATTGAGTAATGCCTTTCAAGATGGTCGGGCGTTATATTTAATAAAATTGAAACGTGAGGCATAAAAGCGTAGGTCGTTTCAAGTTGGTAACTTGAAACTTCAAGCACGCAAAACTCGCTGTCGTTGACCTCGTTTATTTTTGACGTTAAAGGCGTTCCCACGTTTCCAAGTAAACAAGACTTTATTCCGCAATTTTCAAAGGCGTTATGTATCATTGAACATACGGTTGTTTTTCCGTTTGTTCCCGTAACTGCAATTATAGGCGTTTTAACTTGTAAATAGCCAAGTTCTAACTCACCTATAATGCGCTTACCCGCTTTTTTGAAGGTTATGCAAATATCGCTATCAATAGGAACGCCCGGGCTTATAACTAAAACGTCTATAAACTCGGTTGCCGATTGATAGTTGGTAATATTTTTTGCGCCCAACTCTTCAAGCGCTTGTATGTTTTTTATAATCTGTTCACTTTTACGCTTATCGTATATAAATACGTTAGCGCCCCTTTCAAGTAAAAACTTGGTGGCGGAAACTCCGCTTTTTTGTAGACCTGCAACTAAAAAAGTAGTTTTTTTATAATACATAAAACTCCTATAAATAACAAATTATCAAAACCAACCCTATAACTAAGGTTAAAAGAAAATAAGCGTATGATATTTTGCTTTCGCTAAAACCTAATTTTTGAAAATGGTGATGCAAAGGTGCCATTAAAAATACCCGTTTTTTAGTTCTTTTATAATGTAGAACTTGTATTATTACCGATAGCGCAGTAATTACGAAACAAATTCCAAGTATAGGAATAAACAAGGTGTTTCCTGTAAATATTGAAATTGAAGAAATTGCACCACCTATTGCAAGAGAGCCGGTATCCCCCATAAAAACACTTGCTTTTGAAGTATTAAATAGCAAATATCCTAACGTTGCGCCCGCTAAAATTATCGAGTACAAACTAAGGTTATTATATTCACCGCTTATTACGTATAATGCGTCGTTTAGTTTTATTTGTAATAGGATAATTACAGAAATAGTTATAAAGTAAATAACGCTAACCGATGCACACAAACCGTCAAGCCCGTCGGTTAAATTAACGGCGTTAACAGTAGCGATAAAAATTAGTGCGTTTATCGGGATTGATAAAAGCCCTAAATAAATTTTTTTATCACTAAAAGGAAGATACAAAAAATCAAGACCGCTTTCGTAGGCAAAATAACCCGCAATAAAAGAAATTACAATTTGAAAAAGCAGTTTTTGAAGGGCGGTTAAACCCTGGTTGTTTTTGAGCTTAATTTTTATAAAGTCGTCAATAAAACCCACCGCCATAAACCCAAGCGTTATAGCAAGCGATAAGGTTGCCAAGCGATTTTTCCCGTTTGAAAATAAAAAATATACTGCGGTTGAAGAAATTATAAAAAACAGTCCGCCCATAGTTGGCGTTCCGCTTTTTTGCTTGTGTTCACTAACGTATTTTAATATAGGTTGACCTATTTTAAGCCTTTTGAGAAAGGGAAGTAACAAAAAGCCTAAAACTATCGTTAGTAGTATTGATACTAAGCCTGCTAAAAGATTAGTTTTCAAAAAAGTTCCCCACCGAATTTTATTTTAGCAATAGCGTTTTGTATTTCGCTTTTATCCGAAAATTTATATTTGTTGCCCATAATTTCTTGATACTCTTCCGCTCCCTTTCCTGCAACTATCAAAGTATCGCCTTTATTTAACTTAGTAATAGCGTAACCTATTGCCATTTTGCGATTTTGAATAGTTATGTAAGAAGGGGTACGTTTTATAATACCGCTTTCAATTTGTGAAATTATTTGATAGGGCTCTTCGTATCGTGGATTGTCCGTAGTAATTATGGTAAAATCGGCGTATTTACCTGCAACTTCACCCATTATCGAACGCTTTTCTTTATCCCTATTACCACCGCAACCAAAAACTAAAATCACCTTGCCTTTGGTTATTTCTTTCATTGATTTTAATAGGTTTTCAAGTCCGTCAGGCGTGTGCGCGTAGTCGATAAAAACGTTTGCACCGTTATAACTTTCAACAAATTCAAACCTACCCTTAACAAAAGGAGCAATTTTTACGCCTT
>JAZLBK010000117.1:0-3921 GCA_045613665.1 Christensenellaceae bacterium
TATAAACAAATTCTTCTATATGCCAAATGCTGGTGGTACAGCGTAAACTTTAAGCCTTAAGGAAGAAGCGGGCATATAGCGATAAGTAAGTAAAAACTTACAACGATTATAAAAATGGAGGTATAAAGAGTGTCTAAAAACGACGTTATTGAAGCGGAAGGCGTTATCGTCGAGGCTTTACCAAATGCAACGTTCAAAGTTAAACTCTCAAACGGATTTATCATAACCGCGTACATTTCAGGAAAGTTAAGAATGAACTACATTAAAATTATTCCTGGTGACGGCGTTAAGATAGAGATGAGTCCTTACGATTTAACCAAAGGCAGAATCGTATGGCGCAGTAAAAACTGATTTTTATAATCAAAAATTAATCGGAGGAAATAGAAAATGAAAGTAAGACCATCAGTAAAACCTATGTGCGACAAATGCAGAGTCATTAGAAGAGAAGGCAAGGTTATGGTTATTTGTTCAAAGAATAAAAACCATAAACAAAAACAAGGTTAATTACTTCTTACAAAACCAAACACCAAAAAATAAAAATTATTTAACAAATTCGGAGGGTTAAAAAAATGGCTCGTATTGCCGGTGTAGATTTACCAAGAGAAAAACGTGTTGAAATCGGTATCACCTATATTTACGGTATCGGTAGACCGACTGCAACCAAAATTTTGAAAGAAACAGGCATCAATCCTGACACGAGAGTTAAGGATTTAACTGAGGAAGATATCTCTAAACTTAGAGAGTATATCGACCACAACTACAAAGTTGAAGGCGAACTTCGTACCGAAGTTAACCTCAACGTAAAAAGACTTATGGAAATCGGTTGTTTCCGCGGTGTAAGACACAGAAAGGGTCTTCCCGTTAGAGGTCAAAGTTCAAAGAGAAACGCACGTACCAGAAAAGGTCCGCGTCGTACAGTCGCTAAGAAAAAGACTGCATCTAAGTAAGAAGGAGGGAATAAATTATGGCTAAAACCACTACTAAAAAGCGTAGAGAACTTAAAAAAGTTGATAAAGGTCAAGTTCATATTCAGTCCTCTTTCAACAACACTATCGTAACCGTAACCGACATGGCTGGTAACGCAATTGCACAAGCAAGCGCAGGCGCACTTGGTTATAGAGGTTCGAGAAAAAGCACTCCGTTTGCTGCTCAGCAAGCCGCTGAGACGGCGATTAAGGCTGCTATGGAGCACGGTTTAAGAACTGCTGAGGTTTACGTAAAAGGCCCCGGTCAAGGTAGAGAATCGGCTATCAGAGCGTTAGGCGTATGCGGTGTAGAAGTTACCCTTATTAAAGACGTATCTCCTATTCCACACAACGGTTGTCGTCCGCCTAAACGTCGCAGAGTTTAATAAGGAGGTAATAAGAAAATGGCTAAATATACTAACGCAAAATGTCGTTTATGTAGAAGGGCTGGTTGCAAACTTTTCTTAAAAGGTGAAAAGTGCTACAAAACCACTTGCCCGTTTGAACAAAGACCCGTTGCTCCTGGTCAACACGGCGCGGGCAGACACAAAGTTTCTGAGTACGGCACTCAACTTGCTGAAAAGCAAAAAGCAAAAAGAATTTACGGCGTACTTGAAAAACAATTCAAAGATTACTTCGTTGAAGCCGATAGAATGAAAGGCGTAACCGGTGAAAATATGTTATCTTTATTAGAAAGAAGACTTGATAACGTAGTATTCCGTTTAGGTTTTGCACCTTCTCGTTCAACTGCTCGTCAACTTGTAACGCACGCTCACTTCACTGTAAACGGTAAGAACGTAAACATTGCCTCTTATCAATTAAAAGCGGGCGACGTAGTTGCTGTAAAAGAAAACAAGAGAGGCAACAAATATTTTGAAGCCTTCAAACAAACGCAAAAATCGGGTATCGTTCCTAAGTGGCTTGAATTTGACGCTGAAAAACTCGAAGGCAAAGTAATTGCTTTACCAAAGAGAGAAGATATTGACTTACAGATTCAGGAACAAATGATTGTAGAATTGTATTCTAAGTAATACTAAAACAAAAATTTAGGAGGTAAATTTTCCATGATGGAAATAGAAATGCCTAAGATTTCGGTAGAAGAAAGCGAAGATAGAAGTTACGTAAAAATCGTAGTTGAACCACTCGAAAAGGGTTTTGGTATTACGGTAGGTAACTGTTTAAGAAGAACTTTATTGTCGGCACTTCCGGGCGCTACAATACAAGGCATCAAATTCGCACCGAGTCTTGACGTTAAACACGAATTTTCAACAATTAAAGGCGTAAAAAAAGACGTTACTGAAATAATTCTTAACTTAAAGTCAGTTGCAATGAAAACTACCACTACTGACGTTGACTTCAAAAAGATATTAAATCTTAGGAAAGAAGGTCCGCAAGTAGTTAAGGCGAGCGACATTGAACTTGACGCAGAAGTTGAAATTCTCAACCCCGACCAATACATTTGTACTGTTGACGAGGGTGGAGTATTAGACGTTGACTTAACTATCGGTAGAGGCAGAGGCTATAAAAATGCCGACAATAATAAAACGGGTGAAATAGGCTACATTGCAATTGATTCTATCTACACCCCTGTAACCAAAGTAAGTTACAACGTAGAAAACGCAAGAGTTGGTCAAAATCTTGATAGAGACAGACTTATTTTAGAAGTTTGGACTAACGGTGCGTTCACCGGTAAAGAAATTGTTTCGTTAGCGGCTAAGATTGTGCAAGAGCACATCAGCATTTTCGTAAATCTTTCGGACGTTATGAGTGGAATCGGCATACTTGTTGCTCCACCTACTGACCCGCTTCCAAAGATACTCGAAATGAGCATTGAAGAAATGGATTTATCAGTACGTTCGTACAATTGCTTAAAGCGCGCTGGAATACACACTATTGAAGATTTAACACAAAAGACCGAAGACGATATGCTTAAAGTTAGAAACTTAGGTAAAAAATCGCTTGACGAAGTTATTTTGAAACTTAACGGTTACGGTCTTAAATTAAAGGAACAGGAGGATTAAAAAAATGCCGGGAAGAATGGGTTTAACTACTACTCAAAGAAAAGCAGTGCTCAGAAATCAGGCTTCTAACCTTTTATGGTACGGAAGAATTGAAGTTACCGAAGGGCACGTTCAAGCATTAAGACCTTACGTTGAAAAAATTATCACTTTGGCTGTTAACAGTTACGACGATACCGTTGAAACTACCGTTACCAGTAAAGACGCTAAGGGCAAAGAAGTAACCAAAAAGGTTATTAAAGACGGTCCTAAGAAATTAAGCGCAAGAAGAAAAATTATGGGTCTTACCTACGATTTGCAATTCGTTAAAGAAAACGGCGAATCAAAGGCAGATTTTAGAGCAAGAACCAAAGGCATCAATCACCCGCTTATCGAAAAGATATTTAACGAAATTGCCCCCAAATACGCTGAGCGAAAAGAGCAACTCGGTCAAGGTGGCGGTTACACCAGAAAATATCTTAAAGGTCAACGCCGTGGTGATGCTGCGGAAGTGGCTATTATTGAACTCGTATAATTTTTAAGTCGTTATAAACTTCGTTAAAGTGCGTTACTGCTACGGTCTTACGACCATCACAACCAAAAAGGTTAGTGCTGTCCGCAAGCCCTTGCGAGCCTTCTTTAACTTGTTTCTAACGGCTTAAAGGGTTGCTTTCAATAAGCAAACGTTAAATTAAAGCATAGGTTTTACCTATGCTTTTTTTATATAAAAGATACAACCACAACTTTCGCGTAGCGAAAATATCTGCACCAAAAGTGCACAATATAACTTAAAAAAGCACGCAAACGCGTGCTTTTTTCATATAAATTAAAAAGTGGAGCATAATATAATAACGTATAATAAAAAAATATCACTTATTATTAAATTTTGATATAAAGAAAATTTATAGAATTTTATTGACATCGTGAAAAGGCTATGATATAATTTAATCGTATAATTG
>JAZLBK010000118.1:0-34595 GCA_045613665.1 Christensenellaceae bacterium
GCGTTAAAAACTTTTTTCCGCATCTAAGCAAAGAAGAAGTGGAAGAAAGAGTTAAAAAGGCGATAGAACTCGTTGGGCTTGATTACGAAAGGGTAAAAAACAAATCTCCTTTCGAACTTTCGGGCGGTCAAAAAAGGCGTGTTGCAATTGCGGGAATTTTAGTTTCACAGCCCGAAATTCTGGTTCTTGACGAACCCGTTGCAGGGCTTGACCCCGTTGGCAAAAAAAGGCTAATGAGTTTACTTCACACTCTTCACGATACCGGCGTTGTAAAAACCATAGTTATAGTTTCGCACGATATGGACGAAATTAGCGAAAACGTAAACCGCGTTGCGTTATTTTCGGGCGGTAGGGCGGTAAGAGTATGTTCGCCAAAGGAACTTTTTACCGAGCGCTGTGATAGTTCCATAAGGCTTGGGTTACCCGTAACCGCCTATTTAACCGAAAAGTTAAAAGGCGCAGGCGTATTGCTGGGCTGTGATTTTAAGACGGAAAATTTTATTAAAGAGATTGTAAAAAAATATAAAGAAAGGGTGTAAAAATGCTTTCAGACTTGACGTTTGGTCAATACTACGAAACTAATTCTTTCGTTCATAGGCTTGACCCAAGGATTAAAATCCTTATTTTAATTGCATACGTCGTGTTTATTTTCGTAGCGCAAAACTTCTACGCTTTTTTGGCGTTGGCAAGTTTTTTAATCGTCTCGGTTATCTTTTCTAAAATTCCCTTTATAAATATGCTAAAAAGTATGAAAGGCATTTTGTTTATTATCGTAATTACCGTAATACTCAACGTGTTCTTTTATAAGGCTGAAACCCAAACGGTTATTTTTTGGATAATCACCAAAGAGGCGCTCGTATTTTCAGCGTTTATGGCGTTTAGGTTAATAGTATTAGTTATGGGTAGCGTTCTACTCACGTTTACCACTACGCCCGTTGCTTTAACCGACGGTATAGAAAGCCTTTTATCCCCCTTAAAATGCGTAAAATTTCCCGTTCACGAACTTGCGCTCGTTATGTCTATCGCGCTTAGGTTTATTCCTATTTTAATGAACGAAGCGGATAGAATAATAATGTCACAAAAGGCGCGCGGTGCGGACTTTGACAGCGGAAACGTTATAAGTCGCGCAAAGGCTATGATACCCGTGCTTATCCCCTTGCTTATAAGCGCGTTTAGGCGCGCCGAAGAACTTGGCGACGCAATGGATAGTAGATGTTATAGTTCAAGCGCGGTGAGAACCAAGTACAAAAAACTCAAACTAAGCGCAAGTGATTTAGTTGCCGTTATATTTTCCGCCTTCTTTTTCGTGGCGGTTATTCTACTTAACGGCTTAGGCGGTGCGATATGAGAATTCTTTTAACGCTATCGTACGACGGAACTGATTTTTGCGGATATCAAATTCAACCTAACGGCAGAACGGTTGAAGAAGTTCTTGAAAATGCTTTATGCACCCTAACGGGCGAAAAAATAAAAACCTACGCAAGCGGTAGAACGGATAGCGGTGTTCACGCAGTTTGCCAAAAGGTGCATTTCGACACTCAAAGTTCAATTCCTGCAAGCAACTTTGCAAGCGCCCTTAACGCCATACTTCCAAGTGACGTGAAGGTTTCAAATAGCAAGAAAGTTAAAGACACCTTTAACGCAAGGTTTTCAGCAAAGAAAAAAACGTATAAATACTCTTTATACGTTGGTGATTACGAAGAACCCACCCTTTCGCGCTACAAAACGCTTATTAAAGTAACGCCCGATATCTGCCTTATGAAAGAGTGCGCTAAAATGATTGAAGGCACGCACGATTTTAAGGGGTTTATGGCAAGCGGTAGTTCGGTAAAAGATACCGTAAGAACGGTATATTCTATTAAAATTATAAAAAGGGGTAAGTTTATAGACTTTTACGTTACGGGCAATGGTTTTTTATACAATATGGTTAGAATTATCGTTGGAACGGCGCTGTCCGTTGGCGAAGGCAAGGTAAACTTAGAACAAGTAAAAAGTATGCTTTTAACGGGCGAAAGACCTATAAAGGTTAAAACTATGCCGTCAAAAGGCTTAACTTTATATTCAGTTACATATTAAATTAAAAACAGCGTAAAATTGCTTGACAAAGTTCAATTTATTTTATAAAATAGTCAAGCAGTATTGCGGTTTTCGTTTTGAATTAGCCCCTCAACTCGAATTTTTTCAATACTATTTAAGATTTTTAAGGAGAAATATCATGAAAACTTTCATGGCAAAAAACGGTGAAGTTGAAAGAAAGTGGTACGTTGTTGACGCTGCCGGTATGGCACTTGGTAGACTTGCATCACAAGTTGCCGCTGTTTTAAGAGGTAAAAACAAACCTTGTTTTACCCCTAACGTTGACTGTGGCGACCACGTTATCGTAATCAACACCGATAAAGTTATTTTAACCGGTAAAAAACTCGAAAAGAAGTTTTATACCTATCACACTGGATATATAGGCGGTCTTAAACAAATTCCTTACAGCAGAATGATGGCTGAAAAGTCCGACCTTGCAGTATACGAAGCAGTTAAGGGCATGCTACCCAAGAACAGTCTTGGCAGAAAGATGCTTACTAAACTCAGAGTATATAAAGGCGCAGAGCACAACCAACAAGCACAAATGCCTGTTGAGTTAAAACTCGGTAAGTAAGGAGGTTTATTATGGCTAAGGTATCAAGTAAGAAAAAACTTCAATTCTGGGGAACCGGTAGAAGAAAAAAAGCAATCGCAAGAGTAAGACTTATTCCGGGTGGTGCAGGTAATATCGTTATCAACAAAAGAGGCATTGACGATTATTGCGACCTTGAAACCGTTAAACTCATCATTAAGCAACCCCTTGTTTTGACTGACACTCTTTCTAAATACGACGTATTCGTTAACGTTGTAGGCGGTGGTTTTACCGGTCAAGCAGGTGCAATCCGTCATGGTATTGCAAGAGCGCTTATCGTTGCTGAACCCGAACTTCGCGCTGAACTTAAAAAAGCAGGTTTCTTAACGAGAGACCCAAGAATGAAGGAAAGAAAGAAATACGGTCTCAAAAAGGCTCGTCGCGCTCCTCAATTCTCGAAGAGATAATTTCAAAATTACAATTATCAAAATCCCGACGCTATATTGCCGTCGGGATTTTTTTGTAATTCTTGCGATTTATTACATTTTTTGTAGATTTATCATATACTAAATTGAGCCGATTTTGACAAAAAAATACCACGATTGACAAATTCGTACAAAATTCGTAAATAAATTCGATTAAAAATACTTTATTTCATACAAAAATCGTGATATAATGTATGCAATCGATAAAAGGAGCGATTTTTATGGAAATGCAAAAGGTGGTAATATTACAAGATAACAGCGAGTCGATTGACTTGATAAAAAGCGCAATTAGTGAAATTGACGGGTTTAGTGTGGAGGGCGCGTCTATCGACGGGGAAGAAGGATTAAACCTTATAAAAGAAATCAAGCCGGAATTTTTAATTATAGGAATTATTCTTAAAAATGCCGACGGGTTTGCCGTAATGGAAAAGTTAAGGGAATTAAACTTAAAAACCAAGGTGGTTGTGGTTAGTTCCTTTACGAGTGAAAGCGTTATATCAAGGGCACTATCTTCGGGTGCTGTTTATTATATTGCAAAGCCTTATAAAAGTGAAATTCTTAAAAATAGGCTAATAGAATTATCGGGTGTAAAAAGTGGCGTTGAAGTTTTACAAGGCATAGAAAAACGCAAAAATACCCTTGACGAGAAAATTAGTAAAATATTTATATCGGTGGGAATTCCTCCGCACATAAAAGGCTATTCTTATTTGAGAGAAGGGGTTAAAATGGCGGTTGAAAGCCCTGACATTATAAATAACATTACCAAAAAGTTATATCCTAAAATAGGCGAAAAATTTTCAACAACGGCAAGCAAGGTTGAAAGGGCTATTCGCCACGCTATTGAGGTTGCTTGGAATAGGGGCAGAATTGAAACAATAAACTCTATGCTTGGAATACGCGCCTACGTGGGTGGTGAAAAGCCTACTAACGGCGAGTTTATTGCGCTTATTGCAGACAAGATGTTGCTTGAAGGCGCGTAAAAAATTAAAATAAACCTTTATTATTTGTTTATTATTTAATAATAGTATGATATAATAAAATAAAAAAGGTGAAATTATGAATAAAAAATATGGCGTTGATATAAAATGGCTTGCGGTTACTTGTTTTGAAATGCGTTTTGGAAACACAACCGTAGTTAGTGACCCGTATATTACTGAGTGCAAGGGAACGGATTTAGATTATAATGCGGTAGAAAAGTGCGATATTATCACTTTAAGCCACGCGCATTACGACCACATAACGGATATTCCAAGGCTTTCAAAGAAATTTAACCCCATTATTATTTGTGGGGATATGACTGCACTTCCGCTTATTGAGTGGGTAGATTGTAGCGCAAGTAAAATTTATCCTGCGCACCCTAATTTAGAACTTGATTTCGGTGACGTTAAGATTAAATCGTTGTTCGGTAGGCATAAACTTCAAGGCGGTGGCTACAAAGAAACTACCGAGTATCTTGAAAAGGTTGAAGACTGTGTTAACGATAAAGGCGTAGCGAAATTACAAGGCGTGGGTAGTTTAGAGTATAGAAATTTCCTTTTCACAACTCCTAACGGAACTAAAATTCTCATTTGGGGTAACGACCCAACTATAGAGCAGTTGAACATTTGCAAGGCAGAAAAACCCGATATTGCTATTATGCAACGCCCCGTTGGTATTGAAAAGAGTAAAAAGATGGCCAAGTTTATTAAAGAAATAGGTTGTAAAGTAGTAATTCCGCACCACCACGATTTTAATGGTGTTGACGACCCGTCTATAATTGAGAACTTTAAGAACGCTATTTGTGAAATTGCGCCTGAAATTGAGTTTGTTTCGCCCGTTCACGGAGAGTGGATACATTTATAAGGCCTATTAAAGTAAATATTTGAAATTTTTTTATAAATTTTGCAAAAAAGTGTTTACAAATTCCATTACAGTGATTAAAATATAGTAGATTATATGATTATGAGTTAAAAATCGGCTGTAAAAGGAGTTAATTATGCCAAAATATACGTTATGCCCAAGGTGTGAACTTAACTATATATTAGAGGGCGAAGAATATTGTGACGTTTGCAAAGCGGAACTTAAAATAGGGCCACAACTTATGTTCTCAGTTGACGGTGACGTAAAAGAACAAATTTTATGCCCCGTTTGTAAACAAAGATATATTGATGCTGATGAAGAGATGTGCACTCATTGTCAAGAAAATATGGAATATTCAAGGTCAATGGAAAGTGAACTTGACGATGGCGACGAGTGGAGAAGGTTCTTAGACGACGACGAGAAAGAAGTAATTTCAAGTAAAGGCGACGAAGAAGAAATGGTATCTCTTTCTCAAATTGAAGAAGAAGAGGCGATGGACGATGGGTATGAAGACGAAGATATCGACCCGTACACCAACGAAAAGGTTAAAAAACACGCCGACGATGACGATTTTGATTACGTTACTATATCCGACGACGATTTTCTTGACGACGAAGAAGAAGAGGAAGAGAACGACGAGGAATAATTTTTTAACTTTTAGTCTAAACTAATACTATGATTAAAAAAGTTCAAAGTTTAGGCGAAACGAAAGAAAAGATAAAAAGTTATTTAGGAAAAAACCTTGAAATAAAGGTGAACTTAGGTAGAAACAAGTATATAAGTTACACGGGTAAAATTACAAGCGTATATCCCGCCTTGTTTCAAGTAACGCCTAACGAGTTTTTTAACGGCAAAACCGCATTTTCATACTCAGAGTATATGTGCGGAGTGGTTAAAATAAAAGAAAAGTAAAAAAGAGCCTATTAAAAGGGCTCTTTTTTTAGTTTTAGTTATATTTTTAATTTTTCAATCATAGTATTAAACCGTATAAAAAGGGGGTAATATTATGTCAATACAACCGGAAATTAAAAAAGCGGAAACGTTAAGTGGAATTACTTTTACGGCAAAAAACGCCGTGGAATGTAAAGTAGGTATTAAAGAAGAAGAAACGGCGGAAGAAATTTACACTTCCGGTAGGGTTTCTCTTAATTATATAGATTGCCAAAAAAACGAAGTTCGTTACGGTGGCAAAGTTATATTTAACGTGGCTTACGGTTCTAATCAACTTAAAAAAGCCGAGGCGGGCGTGGAGTTTTCTTATAAAACGGAAGTTGAAGGAGTGCGCGAAGGCGACCTTTTAACTTATGACGTTTGGCTTGAAAACGTTAAACTTTCAGTTATAAACGGCTTGCCTACGATAACCGGCGCAGTGGTATTAAAAGGCAACGTTGAAAAGCAGGTGGAGTTTGAGTATCTTCGTCAATGCGACGGCGTTAACCTAAAAAAAGAAGAAACTGAAAACGCTTTAATTTGCGCTAACGAAACTAAAACTTTTACCATTGAAGAAGAGTTTGACACAAACACTATAATAAGCGAAGTTCTTTGCCATAACGAAACGGTTAAAATACTTGGCGTTTTAAGTGGTATAGGCGCGGTTGCGGTATCTGGCGAGATAGAACTTAGTATGGTTATTTTGCCTATTGAAGGCGCACCCGTTTTCCATAAACAAGTAGTTCCGTTTAGGCTTGAACACGAAATTCAAAAGGCAATGCCCGATTTAATTTCGCTTGCAAACGCTTGCTTAAACGACGCAACGCTAAAAATAGTAGTTGATAAGAACAAAGATAAAAGCACGATATTTTTGCGCGCGGAAATTAGCCTTTCTACACGCCTATATGAAAACCGTAATTTAGCCTTTAACGTTGACGCTTATTGTATTAACAAAGAGTTAAATTTAGAAAAAATCACAAAAAAATTCACAAAAACTCGCGGTCAAAGATACTGTGAAAGTAAAGTTTCAATGGGCGGTATTTCAAAATCTTATGAAAATAGTAGACTTATTGCTCCGTTATTTGCTAAAATAGAACAAATAGAGTTAAAAAATAACCTATGCGAAATAGAGATTGACGGCGTTGTTGAAACAAACCTTTTAATGCAAGGCGAAAACGGGTATTTTATTGAACGCTCTAATATCCCGTTTAATATTAAAGATAATACCGACTGTAACAAAATCGATATATCTACTTGCGCGGTAACCGATTTAACCGCTTGTGAAGAAAACGGCAATCTTTTAATATCTTTTAACCTATCGTATTTACTTGAAGAAAGGGAAGAAAATTCTTTCACTATGCTATCAGGCGTTATTGAAGGTGAAGATAAAGTTGTAAACAATTCGGCAATTAGCGTATGTATTCCAAGTGCTGACGATACGCTTTGGGAACTTTCAAAAGCGCTTGGCGTAACGGAAGAAGAAATATTAAAACTCAACCCCGAACTCACTTTCCCATTAACGGGTGAAGAAAGAGTAGTGGTGTATAGAGAAATTAAATAAAAAACTAAGGCGGATAAAAGTGGTAAGCGTAAAAAGTTATGCAAAACTTAATATTACACTTAAAATAACTGGTAAAAACCAAAACTATCACGACGTTGATAGTATCGTTACGTCGGTTAATAAGTTTGACGTAATTACGGCAAAAAAGCGTAAAGACGATAAAATTTTAGTGTCTTTTATAGGTAAATACGGTTTTACGCCCACTCGCCAAGAAGATACCAACGCCTATAAATCGGCAAAATTATTTATTGATACTTTCGGCGTTTCAGGTGTTGAAATTACCGTAACGAGAAATATCAAAACGGGTGGCGGTATGGGTGGTTCGTCTGCCGATATTTCAGGTGTTTTAGTCGCAATGAAAAAACTTTATAGGTTAAACTGTGACCTTAAACCGCTTGCCGATAGTTTGGGTAGCGATTCCGGGTATTTATTAAGCGGTGGTTTTGCAAGAATTTCAGGTAGGGGCGAAAAGGTTAAAAAACTTGATATCAGCGATAAATATTATTTCGTTGTAATTTACGCTCAAAACGGCGTAAACACCAAAGAGTGTTTTGACCTTTACGATACTAAATTCCAAAACGATATAAAAAATCTTAACGACGAGTGTGAAAGGGCTTTATCAAACGGCGATATAACCGCGCTAAGTAAAATTGCTTGTAACGATTTATACTTGCCTGCGTCTACACTTAACCCTGAAATTAAAGAAAATTTAACCGCGCTTAACAATCTTAGCCCAGAGTTTGCAAGTATGACGGGTAGCGGTTCAACCTGCTTTGCTATGTATAAAGACTACGAATTAGCAAGTTGGGCGTACGCTAAACTTAAAAAAGAATTTGGCGATAAGGTGGAATTACTTTCTACCTTTGACCCAAGCAAACTTTCTTTTTTCGACAAATTGTTCTGGGTTTATCCCTTTGAAAACAATTAAACTACAAATATTATCATAATAAACGGATATAAACTTCCAAAAGTGGAAACAATTAGGTTATCACTTTTCGGGAGTTTTTTATTGTGAAAAAATTTTGTATAAGTTTAGCGATATTATCCATAATATTTGTAACTGTTATTGCAGGAACTACCTATAAGCAAAATAGCGCAGAGTATCTTCGCATCCATATCCGCGCTAACTCAAACAGCCAAATCGACCAACAGGTTAAATATTCGGTAAAAGAAGCGCTCGTTTCATATTTAACGCCTTTCGTTGCCGAGTGTACTAATTACGATAGTGCAATTAAAACCTTAGTAGAGCAAAAGCCCGCACTTGAAAAAGTTGCAGATAAAGTCCTTTATGAAAACGGTTTTGATTACAAGTGTGAGATAGTGGTAAGAAACGAACTGTTTCCTACAAGGGTTTACGGGGACTTTACGCTCGAAGAAGGGTTTTACGATGCATTGATAGTTAATTTAGGTGAGGCGCAAGGGGATAACTGGTGGTGCGTAGTGTACCCGCCCCTGTGCTTTACCGGTAATCAAACTCATATAAAATATAAATCTAAAATTTTAGAAATTATTAAAGAGTTTGAAAACCGCAATAATTTGAAATAATAAAAACGGAGGTAATTATGGTAAAAGGAATTAAATTGTGCGCAGTTACCGTTCTTGCGGTTATAACCGTGGGGTGCGCATCGGCTTATTTAATTACAAGTAATAATCAAAGCATTGTTGAGCCAACTGCTATTGTAAACGCGCAAAGTTCTAAAAGCGACGTAAAACTCGTACAGCAAAAACTTAAAAACTGGGGATATTATAAAGGTTCGGTAGACGGCATTTACGGGCCTAAAACCAAAGAGGCGGTAAGGCTATTTCAAAAAAGAAACGGTCTTGTGGTAGACGGTATAGTTGGAAATAAAACTCTTGCCGCTATGGGAATCTCTCAAAGTAAATTGTCGGGTGGAAGTAGTAGTGGTTCGGTGTCGGGTTACAGCAGTTCCGACGTTAAACTTTTAGCAAGGCTAATTTACGCCGAGGCAAGAGGGGAAAGTTATCAAGGGCAAGTAGCCGTTGGTGCGGTAGTTCTTAACAGAGTTAAGAGTTCGTCTTTTCCAAACACTATATCGGGCGTAATTTATCAACCTTACGCGTTCACTTGCGTTAACGACGGGCAAATCAACCTAACGCCCGACAATACCGCGCTTAAAGCCGCTAAGGATGCTATGAACGGCTGGGACCCAACTTACGGTTGTTTATATTATTACAACCCCAAAGTTGCAACGAGCAGTTGGATATATTCAAGACCTACCGTCGTTACGATAGGCAACCACGTGTTTGCATTATAAGGAGTGATTATGGAAGAAAAAAAGAAAAATAGCGCGATAGAAAAAACTGAAAAAATATCAAGCAATCCATCTACTAAAAAAACGACTGCTAAAAAAAGTGTGGACAAGCATACTGTAAAGCCGACTGAAAGCGCTCGCGAAGAAAAGGCGGAAAGCAAAAAGAAGGCTAAACTTGCTAAGCAAAAAGCAAGAAAAAAAGCACAGAAAGAAAGGCTTCAAAAAAGAGAAGAGCAAAAGCGTATATCGCTTGAAAAAAGACAAGAAAAACAGCGTTTAATAGAAGAAAAACGCCAGCAAAAACGTCAAGCAATGCTTGAAAGACGCGAGGCGGAAAAACAAAGAAAAGAAGATATTAAACGATTAAAACTTCAAAAGAGAGAAGAAAGGCTTAAACGTCGTGACCAGTTAAAACACGAAAGTAAAGAGCAACGCGCAAAAAGGCTGATGGCGGAAAAGAACAAAAAACTTGAATTGCGCCGTGAAAAGTTAGCCGAAAGAAAGCAAATGCTTGAACAAAGAGCCGAAGAAAGAAGACAAAAGCGTGAACTCAAAGCACAAGAAAGGCGTGAAAAGCGCGAAAAGTCAAGGGGTATAGGCGGTTGGCTTGCAGCGGTTATTTCGCTTGGTTGCGCCGTGCTTATTTTAGGCGGACTTCTTGCCTTTACCGTGTTTACGCCTATGGACGAATATCTTGCCGTTTCAACTAAGGAACAGCAAAGTTTCTACGAACTTGTAGGCTACGTTGACGCGATTGACGTAAACCTTTCAAAACTCGTAGTTTCAAAAGACGACGAAAACCGTCAAAAACTACTTGGCGACGTAAGAGTTCAGTCAAGTTTGGCAACGGAAAGCATTTCTTCGCTTGCTATTAAAGACGAAGACAAGTATTACACCACTAAATTTATCAACCAAGTAAACGATTTTTCAAAGTATTTAATTGAAAAGTTGATTGACGGCGAAAAGTTAACGCCAGACGATATCGACACCTTAAAAAGTATGCAAGAGATAAACTCTTCGCTTAGATTAAGTCTTTCAGAACTTGCATCTCAAATTGATGAAAATTATGACTTCCAGTCGCTTTTCGAAGGCAAAGAAGGAGATATTATAATTTCTAAATTTAAGGAACTTGAATCTAACGCGGTAGACTATCCGCATATGATTTACGACGGTGCTTTTTCAGACGGAACTCAATCTAAAAACGCTAAGTATATTGAAAATCTTGAAACGGTATCAAAAATGGAAGCCCAAGATATTTTCAAAAAACATTTTGCAAGTTACGGAGTAAAAGACGTTGAACTCACAGGCGAAACTACCGGTAAAGTTATAGAAACTTATAACTTTGAAGGGACTGACGAAAAGGGTGTTACGATTACCGCACAAATAACTAAAAAGGGCGGTAAACTCGTTGAATTTAACTACTTTGAAGATTGTAGCGAAGAAAAAATTTCAATTGAAAAATGTGTTGAAATTGCAGACGAGTTTCTTGAAAAAGTGGGCTATAAGTCGGTTAAAGCAGTGTGGACTGCTAACGGTGGCAACGTAATTACTATAAATTACGCGTCTGTTTCTAACGGTGTTATATGCTATCCTGACTTAGTTAAGGTTAACGTTTGTAGAGAAAGGGGTATTGTTTCCGGCATTGAGGCAAGTTCGTATATCTATAACCACGTAGAGAGAAAAGAGCATACGGCAACCGTTTCGCTTTTCGACGCTAAGCAAAAAGTAAGTAGCGAAATAGAAGTTGAAACTTCGCGCCTTGCAATTATTCCAAAAGGAGAAGGCAAAGAAATTTTAGCCTACGAATTTACGGGTAAATCGGGCGGTTCAACCTATTACGTTTATATTGACGCTAATAGCGGAAAAGAAGTTGATATTTTCAAGGTAATTGAAACAACCGAAGGAACTTTGCTTATGTAAAAAAATAAAAAACCACGCGAGCCGTGGTTTTTTTGATTGTTTTTGTCATAATTTTGTGAAAGTGATATGAGAATTAGTAATTGAGTTATTAAACGATTGACTTTTATACCGCTTTTAGGTTATTATTTATACAATAAATAAGGAGTAATTTTAATGCTTTCTCTTAAAAACGTTGTTAAAGATTATTTCGTTGCGAGTGAAACGGTGCATGCGCTCAAAGGCGTATCCATCAATTTTAGAAAAAGCGAGTTCGTTTCAATATTAGGTCCGTCGGGTTGCGGTAAAACTACTTTACTTAACATCATAGGTGGTTTGGATAGATACACTTCGGGCGACCTCGTTATCAACGGAAAATCAACTAAACTTTACACCGATAGGGATTGGGACGTTTATCGTAACCACAGAATAGGTTTTATCTTTCAAAGTTACAATCTTATTCCCCACCAAACGGTGCTTGGTAACGTAGAACTTGCCCTTACTATTGCAGGTATAGGAAAGGAAGAGCGTATTCGCCGTTCTAAACAAGCGCTTGACAGGGTGGGGCTTAAAGGTCAGTATTACAAAAAGCCAAATCAACTTTCGGGCGGTCAATGTCAGCGCGTTGCTATTGCAAGAGCGCTTGTTAACGACCCCGAAATTTTGCTTGCCGACGAGCCTACCGGCGCGCTCGACACCGTTACCAGCGTTCAAATTATGGATTTAATTAAAGAAATCTCCAAAGAGCGTTTGGTTATAATGGTTACGCACAACCCCGAACTTGCCGATAAATATTCTTCGCGTATTGTAAGAATGCTTGACGGCAATCTAATTGAAGACACTATGCCGTACAGCGACCAAGACGAAAGCGCTGAGATTTTTGATAGTGACGAAAAGGATTATGAGTCCACCGTTAAAAACAAAAAAGAAAAGGCAAAAATGTCTTTCTTTACTGCGTTTAGGTTGTCCGCAAGAAATTTAATAACAAAAAAAGGTAGAACGGCAATGGTTGGTTTTGCTGGTTCAATAGGTATAATCGGCATTGCGCTCGTTCTTGCTTTTTCGGCTGGTATTAAAGGGTACGTTGCGTCAATGCAAGACGATATGTTATCGGGCAACCCCATAACTATAACCGAATCGACCTACGATTTAGACGCCTTAACTGGCATGATGAACAACGGGCAAAAGGTAGAAATTGTCAAACAGCCTAACAGGGTTTACGTTAACTCTATGATTGACTACTTTATAAAGATGGGCAAGATGTCGGACGCTATGCTTATTAAAAACAATATCACCAAAGACTACGTTGATTTTGTTAAAGATATGCCAACCGACTATTACGCCGCTATGAAGTTTGGTTACGGAATTAACTTACATAACAACGTTTTCACTAACGTAAATTTTTCAAGTGAAGAAGGTAACGTAACGTCTAATCTTTCAATTACTGCAATAACCGCTACGTACACGGAAATTCTTAAAAAGACTTCGTTTGAAGAATACGCAAGTTACGTTGATATGTTTATTCCGTCAATGGAACAAGCGCCGTCAAGCAAGTCGTACATTGAGCATCAATACAACGTTCACGGTAAAATTGCAACTGAAAAGGACGAAATTATGCTTGTAATTGATAAAGAAAGCGAAATTTCCGACCTTTTACTTGCTATATTTGGATACTATTCGCAAGAAGAGTTTGAAAATTTAGTTTATAAAGCCGATTGTGATTGTGACGGTGATTTGCACGATGCAGAGTGTAATTATGACCCTGCCTTAAATCTTGACAAGCCGTATTTTAGTTACGACGAAATTTTAAGCGAAAATAAAACTTTTTACTGGTATCCAAATCAAAAATTGTTTACTAAAAGCGGTTTTAGTTACGTTTACAACCATAAATCGAGTGAAGATTGGAATAGCGACGAAAACGCAGTTAAACTTAAAGTGGTTGGAATACTTCAACCCAAGCAAAACGTTTCTTACGGCTGTTTAAGTTCGGGCGTATACTATACCGAGGCGCTTACAAACCACGTTTTATCGGTTACAAAAAACGAAACGGCAGGTCTTGTTAAAGACGTTTTGGCACTTGACGAAAATACCGAAATGGGCGCTACTATGCTTTATATGTATAGTGGCTTGTTAGCAAGTAACGGTCAAGGCGTTTCTTATAACGTTGACTTTTATTACGACGGTGCTGATTACCAACAAAAACAATACGTTTCGCTAACGTCGGGTGGCGGAATATTAAGTATGATGATGGGTGGAACTACTACTCCAACCGATATTAAAAACAGTATAATTCGTTCGCTTGGCGGTAACGATATTGCAAATTCTATTAGCATTTATCCCGTTGATTTTGACAATAAAGATTTGGTTACTAATTATCTTGATAAGTGGAACGACGATAGCAATTTAGTTATAGGCGATAAAACTGTAAACAAAAATGATAGAGACGACGTAAAATACACCGACACGCTTTCACTAATTATCAACCTTATAAACACTATGATTGACGTAATTTCTTACGCGCTTATTGCGTTTACGTCGGTATCATTAGTGGTTTCTACCGTAATGATAGGTATTATAACCTACGTTTCAGTAGTTGAAAGAATTAAAGAAATCGGCGTTATTCGTTCGCTTGGCGGTAGAAAGAAAGACGTATCTTATCTTTTCAACGCTGAAACCTTTATTATAGGCTTACTTGCAGGTTTAATCGGCGTGGGTGCAACCTATCTAATTTCCGAGATAATAAACTTAATTTTATTCCCGCTTATAGGAATTAGGCGCATAGCGTTACTACCGATAACCGACGCTATTTTAATGGTAATTTTAAGTGTTGGTTTAACCTTAATTTCAGGATTAATTCCCGCAAAGAGCGCGGCTAATAAAGACCCCGTTATTGCGCTTAGAACGGAATAATTTAATAATAAATTTAGTTCATTTTACTAATAGGCAAAACTCTCGCTATCGTTAAGCGAGAGTTTTTTGCGTATTTTACACATAATATATGAGAGTAAAAAAATTCACTCTAAAACGCCCAAAACTATTGATATATTTATAAATATATGTTAATATATTACTAATACGCGAATAGTCAAAAACGATAGGTGTTTTATGAATTTCAAAAAAATTGTTATCGCGGTAGTAACGGCGCTTGTTATTTTAATATCTCCGCTTACCTTTCAATCGGTAAAAGCGGAAGAATTTTCTCTTAATGAGCACGAGGCGATTTTGCTTTATGGTTACGATGCGGTTTTAGAATTTTATAATCAAGGCGGGGTTATTTCACAAGATAACTGCGATACGCTTTATAACTCAACCGGCGAGGCTGTAAAGTCGGCTGAAATTATAAAGTCACAAGTTACTCAGCAAGAATACAACGATTTATACCGCAATATGTTTATAGACGTGTTTAGGGTGTTTAAGAACACGGCAATTTACAAAGTTGAAAATTCTTATGACGAAAGTTTGTATTCTCCTACCGAAAACGGTATAGTTGCCGTTAATAAACAACTCGTTGAAGTTAAGGGCTTAATTTCGTCTGCAAACACTTATCAAGCGGTAGTTGATGCGGAACAAAGTTTTTACGAATTTATTGCGTATGAACCTTCGAAAAAAGTTAGCGATATATCTACTGATGAAAGCCAGCCGATATCGGTTAAAGCGTTTTCGACTTCTGCGATATTTGCAGAAAGTGACGTAATTGAAACGGAGTTCTTTATCGATAGCGTAATTATTAAAAACACCAAAGTTGCGCTTATTGATAATCCTAATTTACTTGATGCGACAAACGGCGTTGCTTGTTTTTTCTCTATTAAATGGGTGAGAGACGGCGTAATATTAGACGTTAGCGACGTTGACGTTGCTCCTACGTTTATTTGCGTTAACGTTGAAGATTTGGGCTTGGAGTTAAACGATGAAAGTTGCCTTCAAATAGTAAGGTATTTAGGGCGTGGCGAAGTTGAGTTTATAGACGGCGCTTATTTGTATGACGGGAATATCGTAATTACGCTTAGTGAGATTGTTGACACTGAATATCAACTTGACTTTGCGGTAGTTGCAAAGGGATACGCTATTGAGTATTCTTCAATTTTAGAACAATACGTATACGAGTGGGGGCTTGATGGGTTATTTACTTCTATTGCAGAAAGCCTAAGCGGAATTTCGCAAGATTTTGTGATTGATACTAGTTTAGTTATAGGCGCAGTTGCCTTGCTTATCCTTCCGCTTGCTCTATCTATTTTGTATTTTATTTACCGCTTAATAGTTAGGATAATTAAAAGAAAAAATAAGAAAAAGTACAAAGAGTACAAAAGGGAATACGGCGCTTTCAAAAAGTACAAAAAACGCCTTAAAAACGAAGAAAAAGATAGAAAAAAACAAAAACGGCTAAATAAAAAACAACGTCGCCTTGAAAAAAAATTAAGGCGCAAAAATAAAAACATAGATTAAATTTAATTAAAGGGTGAATATTATGTTAGAACAAATCAAACAATTGTTAGAACAAGCCAAACAATTTATCGCTAATTTAGTTGACCAAGCGGTTAACTTATACGATAACACGTTAGTTCCTATGTGGCCTTTCCAAGACACCGTGCCTTTATGGTACGTGCTTGCCGGCATAGGCGGATTATTAGTTTTAATTCTTTTTATCTCTATTTGCACTTCAGGCAGAAGAAAGAAAAGAAAGGTTAACTTTTACTTTCAAGGCGGTCTTTATAAAACCGTTAAAGCAAAATATAAAAAAGCTATTAAATTCCCAGAACCCCCTCAAAAAGACGGGTATAAATTCGTTGGTTGGTGTTTAGATAGAACTTTGAAAAATCCTTATGAAAAGACCTATCTTGACCGCAAGAAAAACCTTAACTTACACGCTCGCTACGAAAAAATAGTACAAGTTCCCGTTGCGTATAACGTTCAACCTACAACCGTAGACGCGGTTGCGACTGCACCTACCGTTTCAAAAGAATACGGTCCTGTAATTGAAAATCAAGATTTAACGCCTATCGGCCCTGCGTATTATTACGACGAAATTAGATACGCTATGCTCGGCTATGAAAGAGCACCTCAATTTAAGAAACTTGGCGTTTTAAGAAAACAAATTATTGCCGAAATGTTTGAAAAAGACGGGGTTGTTAATCTCTATTTGAAACTCGACCCTGAATATATGCAAGAAAAGGGTTATAAAGTTGAACGCTATGAGGAAGAAATGTTCTCTATCGTTCCTTGCAAAAAGTTAATAAACAGCACCGAAGACTTAGAAGAAGCGTTAAAACTTGTTAAAGAAACTATGACCGTTAACAATATGGTAAAAAGCGGTGTAACTTTTGCACAAAAACCTGCAAGCACTAAGGAAGCGAGGGAAAGCGGTTTTGCATTTTTCGTTAAAAACGAAACGGTGGCAACCACTATTGAAGATTATTATAGGCTTTTAAGGTCGGTAGTTTTAAGTTATCAAAAAATGGAAAACGCTAAAACGCCTGAAAGCGCAAAGAATAAAATGATTCTTAAAATCTACAAAAAAGGCGAGATTTTGAACGTTTACTTAGCGCTTGACGCTGTTGAAGAAGGTCTTACCGACGTAAGTTTTGATAAGAGTTTTGCTGAAACACCCGCGCTTATTGAAGTTAAAACGGCTGACGATTGCGTAAAGGCAAACGAGTTTATCGACAAACTTATGTTCCGTTACGGTATGGAAAGAAAACCTGAAAAGGCAACTGTTTCTCTCGACGATACTATTGAGAAAAATTGCGGTTTTGGTTATAGAATTAAAAACTGAAATATAAAGGCGTAAAGCGAGGGCTTTGCGTCTTTTGAAAGTTTAGTGTTAATAAAAAAGGAAATAAAAAAATGGAAAAAATTATACTTACCGCCGAAGGTAAAAAAGAACTTGAAGAAAGACTTAACGTGCTTAAAAACGAACTTATTCCACAAGTAGTTCAAAGAATTAAAGTGGCAAGAGAACAAGGTGACTTGTCTGAAAACGCAGAGTACACTTCTGCGAGAGAAGAACAAGGCAAATTAGAGGGTGAAAAGCACGATATTGAAACAAAACTTAAATATGGTGAAGTAATTTCTGCAACCGCTAAAACGGGCGTAATTGAAGTTGGAACTAAATTCAAATACCTTGATATTGAAGAAAACGAAGAATACGTTTTCACTATCGTAGGAACGGCGGAAGCCGACCTTACCAAAGGTAAAATTTCTAACGAATCTCCGCTTGGAAAAGTTTTAATGGGTAAAAAAGCGGGTGACGTTTGCGTTGTAAACGCGCCTAAGGGTGGAAGTTATCAAATTAAGGTTTTGGAAATTATAGATTAATGGTTAATAAAATTACTGGTAAAAGGCTTAAAAATTTAATAGTTTACGACGGTATAAAGATAGTCGTGTTATCGGTAATAGTTTGCTTAGTTCTCGTGCTTGTTTTTAACGCTTTTGCTAAAAAGCCGACTGACGGGCAAGATTTTAGACTTATAGTTGACGAAGACGTTATAGTTGGCGACGATATGAACGGCTTTTTCAATAGTTTGTTTGATAACGGCGTTGAAAACGGCGGTTTTTCGTACGAGACTTTGCAAGGTCAAGTAGTGTATCTTAGAAGTAATGACGAAAGCCCTAAAAACTACGTTTTAACGGGTATTTACGTTGAACTTAATCAAGACGACGTGTGCGTTTTATTAGAAGATATTTACGTTAAATACCTTTCTCAAAGCAACGCCGTTAAAATTGACGTGTACGTTCAAAACGCCAAGCAGTTTTTGTTAGACAACGGTTTGTGTGATGAAAACGGCGTGTTTAACGTGGACAAGGTAAACGCTTACTTTGAAAGAACTCGCGGAAAGGATAGTAGGTTCAAAACCGCTAAGCAAATTGAAGAAGGCAAGGCAAACGAACTTAAACGCTTAAAAGCCATTTGGAATAACGCTACGGCACTTCTAAGATGTTTTGAACTTCACAAAGAACTTTTAGACGAAAGGGAATACACCTACGGCGAATTTACCGACAAGGGCTATTTTGGGCTTAACTTAGGCGCATTGAACGGCAATGCACAAACGGGCAAATACGTAGAAGATTTATTTAAGCGTTCCTACGAAAACGAAAGCGGTGAAACCGTTTACACTACTGACGGTATTTACGTTGCGCTTGGCAATAATCTTGACGCTGACGGTGATTTATATTACGAAAACTTGGCGTTTTTATACACGCTTATTAAAACGTATAGCACTTATATTTGATTATGAAAGGTTTATTTATTACTTTCGAGGGTTGCGAGGGGAGTGGTAAGTCCACTCAAATAAGACTTTATCGCAACTACCTTGAACAAAAAAACATAGAATATTTATTCGTAAGAGAGCCGGGCGGAACGGAAATTTCTGAAAAGATACGTTCTATTATTTTAGACGTTAACAATAAAGAAATGTGTGATGAGGCTGAGGCGCTGTTATATGCGTCTGCTCGCGCTCAACTTATAAAAGAAAAGATATTGCCCGCCTTAAACAGCGGTAAACTCGTGCTATGCGATAGGTATATTGACTCTTCTTTTGCTTATCAAGCGTATGCAAGGGGTTTGGGTATGGATTTTATTTCAAAGATAAATTCCTACGCAATCGATAACTGTATGCCTGACAAAACGGTGTTTTTGAACATTTCTTCAAAGGACGCGTTTTTAAGAAAAGGTGGAGCAGACAAAGACGATAGGCTTGAACTTTCCGGCGAAGAATTTCACCAAAAAGTGTACGAGGGCTATCTCTCGCTATCTAAACTTTATCCTGAAAGGTTCGTGATGGTAAACTGTTTAGGTAAAGTAGAGCAAACGCATCAAAACGTTATAGAGGCATTAGGTATTTAATGAACGGTTTTTCTCTTCTTAAAAACACAAGCGCATATAAAATTTTTAACGGGGACAAAAAAGGGGGAACTTTGTCGCACGCTTATTTAGTGGTGTCGCAAGATAAACTTTTTTTGGAAAACTACCTTAAAATTTTTGCAAAGGCGCTATTGTGTAAGGAAGACGAGCCGTGCAATAATTGTAGAGTTTGCTTGCTTATTGACAAAAAGTCGTATACCGACGTGGTGTTTTTCGGTAACGGTAAAAAAATAGTGGTAGCCGACGTTGACGAACTTATCGAAAAAACCTTTTTCAAACCGCTTGAAAGCGACGTAAAAGTTTTCGTGTTGTGTGACGTTTCTACTATGACGGTACAGGCTCAAAACAAACTTCTTAAAACTCTTGAAGAACCGCCTAAAAACACCTATTTAATTCTTGGAGCAACGTCAGTTTACCAACTTTTGCCCACCCTTTTATCAAGGTGCAAAAGGTTAGATATTAACCCTTTTCCAGAAGAAGAGTTGTATAGTTACCTATCAAAAGAAAAGGGCGAAAGCGAAGAACTTAAATGGGCGGTAAGATTATCTTGCGGGAATTTAGGCGAGGCGCTTAACCGCTTTGAAACGGGCGAGGGTGCGCATGCAGAAGATTTAGCATACGAGGCGCTAATTGACCTTAAAACCAGCAGTCAAATAGCAAACTTTTCACTAAAAATTACGAAAGAAATGGTTAAAGATTTTATTTCGTCGCTTGCAAGTATAGTAAACTTAGCAATTAACTATATATTAAACGAGAAAGGCGACAACGATAAAATTATTAAAGTAGCAAACAGTTTAAGCGTAGGTGCGCTTATACATATTGCAGAAAAATTACGCACAGCCGAAAAAGCCGTTTATTTTAACGGGAATACGGTAGCCGTTATCGACGGGCTTTTATTCGGCATTGTGGAGGGAAAATTCAAATGGTCAAAATAGTGGGTATAAAATTTAACCACTCGTGTAAAATATACTACTTCGACCCCCAAGGCGAAAATTATAGCGAAGGGGAAGGCGTTATAGTAGATACGGCGCGCGGTACGGAATACGGCGTTGTTGCCGTTGCTAATAAAGAAGTTGAAGAAAGCGAAATAATAGCGCCCTTAAAACCTATAACGAGAAGGGCTACGAAAAAAGACGCGCAACGCGTAGAAGAAAACGAAAAAAAGTTGCCGTCAATTATAGAAATCGCTAAAAAAGAAGTGGAAAAATGCGGGCTTGAAATGAAAATTACGGGCGCGGAATTTCCCTTTGATAATTCTAAAATCATAATTTACTTTACTGCCCCTGCAAGAATAGATTTTAGAGACCTTGTTAAATCGCTTGCATCGGCACTTCATCATAGAATTGATTTGCGTCAAATAGGCAGTCGTGACGAGGCTAAACTACTTGGCGGTATTGCGCCGTGCGGTAGAGTTTGCTGTTGCCATAGTTTTTTACCCGATTTTAAGACGGTTACTATCAAGATGGCTAAAAATCAAGGGTTATCGCTTAACCCATCTAAAATAAGTGGGCTTTGCGGTAGGCTTATGTGCTGTTTAGAATACGAAAACGAACCTTACGCCGAAGCGTATAAAAAAATGCCCAAAGTGGGCTTAGAAGTTCAAACGCCGGACGGTAAGGCAACGGTTATATCTAACAATATGCTCAAAATGCTTGTAAAAACTAAAACCACTATGAAAGACGGAACGGTTACCTATAAAGAATACGCGCTTGAAGATATAAAATTCAAAAACAATAAAGTTAAAGAAACCGCCGAAGAAGAATTAGAGAAAGAGCAAGGCTAAATTTTTATAAACTATAAAAAATAATTTACAAAAATTAAAGTTTGTGATATTATAAAATAAAAAAACGGCATTTAGCCGATAATAAGGAGAAAATTATGGCATACGTTATCAATGATAGTTGTATTTCTTGCGGTGCTTGCCAAGAAGCATGTCCCGTTCAAGCAATTAGCGAGGGCGAAGCGTTATACGTTATCGATAAAGAAGCGTGCATCTCTTGTGGTGCTTGCGCAGATACTTGCCCCGTAGGCGCACCCGAAGAAGAATAAAAAATCGTGGCGGTATCGCCACTTTTTTTTTAGTTTAACCTTTTAGTTTATATATGGTGTAAAAATGCTAATACTTGACGATTTACTTATTGACAATCTTAAAATTTATCAAGACGATACTTTATACCGTTTCACGAGTGACGCGGTTCTTTTATCCAAGTTTGCGTCTTTCAAAAAAGGTGACGTAGTTGCCGATTTTTGTAGTGGCTCAGGTATAGTTGGGCTTCATTTTTACGCACTTAATAAAGAGGTAAAATCCGTTGACCTTATTGAAATTCAAGAAGAACTTGCAAGCCTTTCTAAAAAAAGCATAGAGTATAATAAACTTGAAGGTAAATTCACCGTTATAAATTGTAAAATTCAAGAACTTAGTAAAGAATATAACGGCAAATATTCCTTAATACTTTGCAATCCACCGTACAAAAAAGCGGGTAGTGGCGAGCCTAATTCAAACATAAAAATTGCAATGTGCCGTCACGAAATTACCGTTACGCAGGAAGAAATTATTGAAATTTCAGCCAAAAAACTCAGTTACGGCGGTAGGCTTTGTATGTGTCAGCGAACGGAAAGGTTTATCGATATGATTACTAAAATGGTAAGCGTTGGGCTTAATCCTTGTAAAATTCAAATGGTAACAACAAAGTCGGGCGGTAGCCCCTATTTATTCTTAATTGAGGCGGTTAAGGGTGTAAAACCGCAACTAAAAATTCTGCCAGAAATTATTAACGAGGGTGTGTAAATGCTGTATTTTGTTTCAACGCCGATAGGCAACTTAAAAGATATAACTTACCGCGCCGTAGAAACCCTTAAAGAAGTTGACGTTATTTTGTGTGAAGACACGCGCCACTCTATAAAACTACTTGATTTTTACGACGTTAAAAAACCGCTTGTTTCTTATCATAAGTATAACGAAAAACAAAGGCTTGACGAAATACTTAAAATGCTTGAAAGCGGTAAAAACGTAGCGGTTATTTCAGATGCGGGAACTCCCGTAATTTCAGACCCCGGCAACGTCTTAACGGCGTTTTTAAGAGAGAAAGGGGTTGAGTACACCGTAATCCCCGGCGCAACTGCTTTCGCGCCTGCATTGCTCCTTTCAGGGCTTTCGGCTGAGGCGTTTACCTTTATAGGCTTTTTGCCTGAAAAAACTAAGGATAAAGACAAATTAGTTAGCGAATACGAAAACGTTAAAAGCACGCTGATTTTCTATTCTGCCCCGCACGATATAAATAAGGATTTATCTTATCTATATAATAAATTAGGAGATAGGCGCGTTGCGGTTGTTAAAGAAATTACTAAAATTCACGAAAAGGCGTATTTAGGTAGCCTTAAAGATTTGCAGATTGAAAACCCAAAAGGCGAGTTCGTTATAGTGGTTGAGGGTTCTAAGTCAAAAAAAGAATTTGAACTTAGCGAACTTGAACATATTAACCTTTATATTAAACAGGGTTATTCTAAAAAAGACGCAATTAAAATAGTGGCAAACGAGCGTGGCATCAATAAAAACGCACTTTATAAATACACGATAGAAAATTAAAAAAAGAGAGGTTTGACCTCTCTTTTTTATATAAACCTACTAAAAGTTTTGTCTTTTTTCATAAATTCTACCGCAATTTCGCTTTCAAGCAATATATCCATAATTTCAAAAATGGGCACCTGAATACTCGTAATTGAGTCACCGTTTATAAAACTTATAGCGAACTTTTCAAGTGATTTAGCAAGGTTGAGTTTATCGTTATAATGCAAATTGAAATTTTTAATATTATCAAAAACGTCAAGCACCGAGTTAAATAGTTTAACTTTTTTAACGTTAGAATTTAAGTTTGCAAAAAGTATAAAACTTACCGTAAATGCAACGGCTGTTGATAAAGATAAATAAACGTTGCTAAAAACAAGCGAAAGAACAAGAAGTATTAAAAATACGGAGGCGCAAACTATCGTTATTGGGATAAGCGTTTTTATAGACTTTTCTCTTGTAAAATGCTTAGGAATACCGTCTTTTAACAGTTTTTCAACCCTTTTAAGTTTACTGTCTGCCTCTTGGTTTACGTATTCTTCAAGTTCTTCTTTTGGAACGTTCCTTTTTTTGTGATAGGGCGCGTATATTTTTTTAACGTTTTCTTGTTCAAAGATAGAAGAATATTCTATCGCCTTTTTCAAATCGCTAAAATGAGAAGTTTCTTCAAAGTCGGTAAAGTTTTTAGTTTTAGCGTATACGCGCATTAGATAAACTCTACCGTCGGTATTAGAAAGTTCAAGGGCTATATCGGTGGTGTTAAGCGCGCTGTCAAAATCTTCGTTGTCAATAAGCCATTGACACTCATCAAGCAAAGCGTTAAGTTTTTGATATTTTTCGCCTTCGGCTATCTTTCTATCGTCATCTTCTATTCTTTTTAGAGAATTGTAGTATTTTACCGCCTGGTTAACGTTAATTTTTTTACCGCACGACGGACAATTTATATATTCGTTAGTCGTTTCCCCGTCGAATTCTATAAAACACTCGGGGCATTTCATTTTGAAAATACTCATAATATCCCTTTTATAAATTAGAGCGTTTCAATCGAAACGCTCATTTTATCTTATTCCCATTCAATAGTTCCAGTCGGCTTGGGTGTTAAGTCGTATAAAACTCTATTTACACCGTTTACTTCGTGGGTAATTCTTTCGGTTATATGGCTAAGAATTTGATAGGGTATTTCTTCGATAGTAGCGGTCATTGCGACAACGGTGTTTACCGCGCGGATAATAACCGGCCACTCGTAAGAGCGAAGGTCGTTTTTAACGCCTACCGTCTTAAAGTCAGGAATAACCGTGAAGAACTGCCATACTTTGTTTTCTAAACCGTTAAGAGCAAATTCTTCTCTAAGTATAGCGTCAGCCTCTCTAAGTGCTTCAAGTCTATCACGCGTAATTGCACCTAAGCATCTTACTCCAAGACCTGGACCAGGGAAGGGTTGACGGTATACCATACCGTAAGGAAGCCCAAGTTCAACGCCTACCATTCTAACTTCGTCTTTATAAAGTAATCTTATAGGTTCAACGAGTTCAAACTGTAAATCATCTGGAAGACCGCCTACGTTGTGGTGCGCTTTAACGGGGCCACTTTCTAAAATATCAGGATAAATAGTGCCTTGCGCAAGGAAATCAATACCTTGAAGTTTTCTTGCTTCTTCTTCGAAAACCCTAATAAACTCAGCGCCGATAATCTTTCGTTTTTGTTCGGGCTCGGCTACGCCTTTAAGTTTATCTAAAAATCTGTCAACCGCGTCAACGTAGATAAGGTTAGCGTCCATCTCGTCACGGAATACTTTTACTACTTGTTCAGGCTCGCCTTTTCTTAAAAGACCGTGGTTTACGTGAACGCAGTAAAGGTTTTTGCCTATTGCTTTAATTAAAAGCGCTGCAACTACCGACGAGTCAACCCCACCCGAAAGGGCAAGAAGAACTTTTTTATCGCCTACTTGTGCGCGTATTTCTTTAATTTGTTCGTCAATAAATTTTTGTGCAAGTTGGGGCGTGGTTATGCGCTCCATATCATCAGGGCGTTTGTTAAGCATATTTTTCTCCTAAATCAAAATTCTATCAGTCCATACGGCTGTAATTTGGTGCTTCTTTGGTAATAGAGATATCGTGTGGGTGGCTTTCTCTAAGCGACGCTTGCGTAATTTTAATAAACTCAGCAGTTGCGCGAAGAGTATCAAGGTCTTTTGCACCACAGTATCCCATACCTGAACGAATACCGCCGATAAGTTGGTAAACGATATCGGATATAGTTCCGCGATAAGGCACGCGACCTTCAACGCCTTCTGGTACGAATTTCTTAGCGTCTTCTTGGAAATATCTATCCTTTGAGCCGGCAGCCATTGCTGAAAGAGAACCCATACCGCGATATACTTTGAAACTTCTACCTTGGTAAAGTTCAATTTCGCCCGGGCTTTCCTTAGTGCCTGCAAGAAGGCTACCAAGCATTACTGCGTTACCGCCTGCCGCTAAGGCTTTGGTTATATCGCCAGAGTATTTAATACCGCCGTCAGCAATAATAGTTTTGCCGAGTTTATGCGCCATTTCAGCACAGTCCATAACCGCGGTAAGTTGCGGAACGCCGATACCTGCAACGATACGAGTAGTGCAGATAGAACCTGGGCCGATACCTACCTTAACAACGTCTGCACCTGCGTCAATAAGCGCTTCTACCGCTTTTGCAGTTGCAACGTTACCTGCTATAACTTTTAAGTTAGGATATTTAGCCTTAATTTTTCTAACGCTTTCAATAACGCCAAGCGAGTGGCCGTGCGCGGTATCAACGGTAATAATATCTACCTTGTTTTTAACGAGTTCGTCAATTCTTTCAAAGGTATCTTTGCTCGTACCTACCGCAGCGCCTACTAAAAGCCTACCCTTAACGTCTTTCGCTGAGTTGGGGTATTGAATAGATTTTTCTATATCTTTAATAGTAATTAAGCCTTTAAGGTTATACTCGTCGTCAACTATGGGAAGTTTTTCAATTCTATGTTTGCCAAGAATTTTTTGCGCTTCCGAAAGGCTAGTGCCTACGGGTGCGGTAACTAACCTTTCTTTGGTCATAACGTTGTTTATAGGTTGGTCGAAATCGGTTTCAAACCTAAGGTCACGGTTGGTAAGAATACCTACGAGTTTTCCGTTTTTAGTGATGGGAACGCCACTTATTTTATATTTTTGCATAAGTGCGAGCGCATCGGTAACTTTATTTTCAGGTTCTAAGAAGAAAGGGTCGGTAATAACGCCGTGTTCACTTCTTTTAACTCTATCAACTTCTCTGCCTTGCGCTTCGATAGACATATTTTTGTGGATAATACCCAAACCGCCTTCACGTGCAATGGCAATAGCCATACGCGATTCGGTAACGGTATCCATCGCCGCCGACATTAAGGGGATATTAAGTTCAATCCCGTCTGCAAGTTTAGATTTAAGCGAAACGTCTTTAGGTAAAATTTCGCTTTTTTGGGGAACGAGCAACACGTCGTCAAACGTAAGACCTTCTCTAATTTTCTTTTCCATAGTTTACTCCTTTTTAGTTTATAAGTTCTATTATTAAAGTGATGTGCTGATTAACTAACTCATTTTTGTCTTGCCTAATTTCAAGGCGGTTTTTAATTTCCGTTAAAGTTGCTTTATCTTCACTTTGAGCCGATAATATTATTAGTTTGTGAATAGGGTTTAGCGAAAGGTATTCGTTAGTGTTTGAAAAGGCTGTTTCTACCGCAACTAATTTATCTCCGCGCTCATACTCAGCGGTACAAATACTGCTTACTATATAGTAATGATAGCCTTGGCTTTTACTCGATATATATTCGCCGTAATTATCGTCGTTAATAAACATAACGCCGTAACTAATCGTTAAATCTTTTTCGCCAAACAATATACATCTTTCAGTTAAAGTAGCAAGGTCGCTTATATCGTTAGACTTCTCATACGCTTTTTGAGAGTATTTAATCGATAGCGTTTCGTTTTGAACTTTGAAATAAGCGTTGGATAAAACTCGTGGAGAAACCGTAGCAAGAAGTAGGTAAATACCTGCGCCAACGGTAATTAAAATAGCAAGAGTAATAGCCACCGTTTTTACAATTAAACTTTTCATTATTAAAAACCTTTTAACTATTTTAGCAAAACAATTGAAAAAATGCAACGCTTTATAAAAAATAAAATATTTTTTAAGCAAATTTTTTGTTCTAACTTATAAACTTTGCTAATAAAATGCTTGTAAAGAGAGATTTTTATGAAAAAAATAATTGCAACGGTTTTTATAATTTGCGCTTTGTTTGTCGTTTCATCTTGCAAAAACGAGATAGACCTTTCAATCTACCTATCTCAAAAACGCACTTCCGTTTACTCGTTAAGCGACGAAGATTATACTTTAATTTTGTACGGTGAAGAGAGAGAAGACCCTTTTATTTCGGACGGTTACGTCGGCAGTATGAAAAAGTTCGTTACCGTTAGGATTGAAGACTGCAAGCACTCGCTTGACGACGCGTCCGTAACCGTATCTTACGGCGACGTTACGCTCACCGGAAAATTTGAATACAGCCCCTTAAACGGCAAGTATTTAATTGAGATGGAAACGAGCAAATTGCCTTCGGCAAAAGAAATTACTGCCGTAATTAAAAACGCAGGTGAAGAAAAAACGGTTACCCTTTTAGGGTGCGACGGTTCTAAAATAGACTGTGGTAAGGCTTTAACTTCGGTATCAAAAAATGCAGAAGACTATCTAAACAAATTAAAAAATGGCAATAATTTATCTATCGAAGTTAGGCTAAGAACTATTTTTCAAGAAGAAAGAATTTATTTTTACGTTTCAATAATAGATAAATCGGGCAAAACGGTAGCGTATTTAGTAGACGGGCAGTCATTTGAAATTCTTGCGTCAAAAACCATATAAAAATAAAAAAGCGTGCTTAACGGCGCGCTTTAACTATGCAAATTAAAATTAAAATTCGGTATTGAAAAATAAAAAGACCTATTGTATAATAAATTTAACGGATACTATCCGAAACTATATATAGGAGTTATATTTATGGACGTAGACAGAATTAGAAACGTAGCGCTGATAGGTCATAGTGGAGAGGGTAAAACCACTCTTGCAGAAGCGATTTTGTATAATATGCAAGTCGTTGACCGTCAAGGAAAGGTAGAAGACGGTAATACCGTAATGGACTTTGATTCCATTGAAATTGCCAAAAAGTCTTCGATTTCACTTGCTTGCGCTTGTGGAGAATACAAAGGCTATAAGTTCAATATTATTGACGTTCCCGGTTACTACGATTTTGAAAGCGAACTTGCTCAGGCGCTTGCCGTTGCCGATTCGGCAATTATAGTTGCATCTGGTAGCGGAACGCTCACCGTTGGAACTGAAAGGGCTATTGATTACTGTGTAAAGCGTAAAATTCCTGCAATGCTTTTTATCAACGCGCTTGATAAAGAGAATTCTGACTTTATAAAAACGGTAAACGCAATTAAACTTAAATACGGGCATAAGATTGCACCGCTTATTCTTCCTAATATAGTAGATGGAAAAATGAAAGGTTTTGTCAAAGTTGCCTACGGCGTTCTTCGTGACTGGGAGAGAAACGAATACCCTATTCCAGACTATCTTAAAGAAGCCTACTTAGAAGCAAGGCTTACCGTGTGCGAAGCGGCTGCCGAAAACGACGAAGAACTTTTAGAAAAGTTTTTTGACGCTGGCACTTTATCCGCCGAAGAAATTGAATCAGGTTGTAAAAAGGGTATAAATTCTTGCTCAACTATAACCGTTCTCGGCGGTAGCGCGTATAAAAATCACGGCGTTTATAATCTTATGGATAAGATTATATCTACACTTCCAAGCCCCAAAGACGCGGGCATTCAACGCGCGGTGGTAGATGGTGAAAAAACCCCCGTTTATCCCGACGAAAACGACCAGACCGTAGTTAGAATTTTCAAAACTATCGTAGACCCTTACGTTGGTAGGCTTAATTACGTTAAAGTAATTTCGGGAAAACTTAAAGTTGGTCAAACGCTTAAAGTTTCGGGCTGGGGCGAAGAAAAAATTAGCGGTATCTATACCGTTATAGGTAAAAAGCAAGAAAGCGTACAAGAACTTACCGCAGGCGATATAGGCGCGCTTTCTAAACTTGATAACGCAAGAACTGGCGATACCTTATACGAAAAGGTTGACACGAGATTTAAGCCTTTTGAAATTCCGCCGGCAACCTATAAGCGCGCGGTTTACGCCGTTAAAAAGGGCGAAGAAGACAAGATTTTTGCAGGGCTTAACAAGATTAAAGACGAAGATATTTCTTTCTCGGTAGAAAAGAACGCTGAAACGGGAGAAATGCTACTTGCAGGCGTTGGCTCAACCGGGCTTGAAACGGTTAAGAAAAAACTCAAAATTAAATTTGGCGTTGACTGTGAACTTAGAAAACCCAAAATTGCTTATAAAGAAACCATAAAAGGCGTTAGCGAGGCTGAGGGTAAACACAAGAAACAATCGGGTGGCGCAGGTCAATACGGCCACGTTAAAATTAAATTTGAAAGCGGTGCGCAAGACGGTGTTTACGAGTTTGTTGACGCCGTAGTTGGCGGAGCAGTTCCTAAAAACTTTATCCCGGCGGTTGACAAAGGGTTGAAAGAGGCTATTAAAGAAGGCGTGTTGGCAGGCTATCCGCTTATCAACCTTAAAGCGACTTTGTTCGACGGTTCTTCTCACCCCGTTGACAGTAAGGAAGTGGCTTTCGTTTCCGCTGCTAAAATTGCCTACCAAGAAGGTATAAAAAATGCAAAACCCGTAATACTTGAACCGATAATGAAAGTTGTAGTTACCGCGCCGGACTCTTATCTTGGCGACGTTATGGGTGATATGAACAAACGCCGTGGTAGAATAGTTTCTACCGACCAAGACGGCGAAGTTAGTATCGTTACTTGCGAAGTTCCCGAAAGTGAAATTGCCGACTACACGGCTGAACTTAGAAGTTTTACGCAAGGTCGCGGTAGATTTACGGCGGAATTTGAAAAGTATGAAGAAGTTCCTTTTGAAGAGCAGGCAAAAATTATAGAACAAGCAAGAAAAGACAAGGAGTAATTTTCAATGATTTTAAGCGTTTGCCCAAATCCAAGCATTGATTGCACGATGGAAATTGAGAAATTTTACGTAGGGCAACTTAATAGGGTAAGCAACAAAATAGTAACTTATTCCCGCAAGGCGTTAAACACCGCTATCGGCGTTAAGCGACTTGGTGGGGATAGTTTTGCTACCGGATTTATGTACCAAAACGAAGGTAGTTTGTTCGTTGCTACTTTGGATAACGAAGGAGTTAAAAACTCTTTTGTTTGGAATAAAGGTAGCGTAAGAACCAACTATAAAATCGTAGATAATAGGGCAATGTTGACTGAAATTAACGATAAAGGCGAAGAAGTTTCACTTGAAAATCAGCAAAAACTTATAAGTTTAGTTTCTACACTTTCTAAGTCGGCGTCCGTCGTATGTATGAGTGGTTCTTTACCCGAGGGTGTAAACGACGATTATTATTGTAAACTTATATCCGCTTGTAAAAAGGGCGTGAAAGTTATAGTTGACACCGCTGGCGAAAAACTTAAAAAAGCCGTTTCATCGGGAGTGTATATGGTAAAGCCCAACCTAACTGAACTTGAAGCGATTACCGGCGAAAAACTAACTAAGCGTGCGGATATGATAAAAGCGTGCAAGTCGCTTGTCGATATGGGCGCGGAAAACGTTCTTTTATCGCTTGGTGGCGAGGGTGCAATTTTGTACGACGGAACTAACGGCTATTTTTGTAAAAGCGCAACCGTAGCGGTAAACTCTACCGTTGGGGCTGGTGATAGTATGGTGGCGGCGGCGTCGCTTATGATAGAGCACTCTGCAAGCAAAGAAGAAATTTTAAGAAACGCGGTTGCTGCGGGAACGGCGTCGATAACTACACCGGGAACGAATTTGTTTTACCGTGATAAGTTTGAAGAAATATATAGTAAAATTTTTGTAGAAAAGGCATAAAATAAAAGTATGATAACGTTAAAAGATGTCAAAGTAGACGAAGAAGTTAAAATTTTAATAAAGACGGGCGAAAAACAAATAGACGCTTTGGCGTACACCGAACACTCAACGAGACACGCTACGGTAGTATCTAACTGGACGGGTATGATACTAAAAGAAACGGGCGCGTCGAAAAAAGTCGTTAACCTTGGCGAGATTGCAGGTTATCTTCACGATATAGGAAACTCTATTTCTCGTTACGACCACGCTGGTAGCGGTGCGCTACTTGCCTACAACTTATTAAAGCGTATGGGTATGAGTTTGAGCGACTCGGCTGAAATTATGATGGCAATAGGCAATCACGACGAGAAAAACGGCGTTCCCGTAAGCGTACTTTGTTCAGCGCTTATAATTGCCGATAAGTCGGACGTTCATAAGTCAAGGGTAAAACATAAACTTTTAAGCGATTCTACCAACATACACGATAGAGTTAATTTGGCGGTTAACCGTTCTTACGTTAAAGTTGATAAAGAGCATAAAAGAATTGATACGGTAATTGAAACTGACGATAATATTTGCTCGGTTGCCGACTATTTTGAAATTTATCATACGCGTATGCTAATGTGTACCAAAGCCGCTACGCTTATGGGATACAAATACGGGCTTATAATAAATTCGGTTAGAATGCTTTAATTATCATAAAACCTTAATTTACCGCGCATACTTTTTGTATGCGCGGTTTTTTGTTAAAGGTTAAAAATTTTAACGATTATAAATTAAGTAAAAAAGCGGTAACTTTTGCAGGCGCAATGGTGTTTTTTTTCTTGCTTGGGCTTGTTCCTACTATGTATTTGTTTTCGCTAACGCTATCACTATTTGGAAAAAAACTTTCCCTTTTAGGCGGTTTTTTTATAACCGAAGAATTTTCAGTAATTAAAGAGTTTATTTTTACTTTTACTGAAAACGTCGGCGCTGGGGGTAGCGTTATTGCAGGTTTTATCGCCGTATATTCGGCGGGAAGTTTTTTCGTTCATTTACGGCTTATGGGCGAAGCTATCTACAACCATAAAAGCGCAAACACCTTTTTAATTAGAATTCTATCTATAATAAGCGCAATACTAATTAGTTTAGTTACTTCATTTTTAGTGGTAGTTTACGCCTTTTTATCACCCATTACCATAAAGGCGTTAGGCGTGGTGGGTAAAATTTTTAACGTTATACTCATTATGCTAATTATATTCGTTGCAATAGTAATTATAAACTTGTTTACCTGCCCCTATAAACTTAAAATTAAGGAAGTTTTAAGCGGTAGTTTGTTTACGCTTATATTTTCTATAATTTTTACCTTGGTGTTTTTAGTTTATCTAAAATACTTTTCGTCATACGATAAAATTTACGGCAAAATTGCGGTTATACCTATATTTTTAGTGTGGCTTTTTATTATAATGCGGTGTTTAGTTAACGGAATTACGCTTAACTCGTACTTTTTAGGAAGATGCAAACGATTGACTAAAAAGCCAAAATATAGTAAAATTTAATAAATAATTATGTTGGAGAAAACTTATGAAATGTATTTTAACCGTCGTTGGGAAAGATAAACCCGGAATTATTGCAAAGGTGAGCAGTTTGCTTGCTGAAAAAAACGTTAATATTGAAGATATTTCGCAAACTATTATGCAAAATACCTTTACTATGATTATGCTTGTAAACTTATCTAGCGCAACGGTGTCTATGCACGAACTTTCTAAAAATATGAAAGAATTAGGCGAACAAATCGGTGTAAATATACACCTTCAACACGAAGGCGTGTTCGACGCTATGCACAAGGTGTAAAATGATTAAAACGACTGAAATTTTAGAAACTATAAACATGGTCGAAAAAGAGCATTTTGATATCCGCACGATAACTATGGGCTTATCTTTATTCGGCTGTATTAAAGACACGGCTGACGCTACCGCCACCGCCGTTTACGACCTTATTTGTAAGCGTGGCGAAAATATCGTTAAAGTGGCAAGCGACTTATCGCTTGAATACGGCGTGCCTATCGTTAATAAGCGCGTTTCAGTTACGCCTGCAAGTTTTTTAACTTCAAAGTTTATGGGTGAAGAACTTAAAATAGCCCTTGCGCTTGATAAAGCCGCTAAACAAATAGGGGTTGACTTTATAGGCGGTTATTCGGCGCTCGTACATAAGTCAATGACTGAGGCTGAAAAAAGTTTTATTCATAGTATTCCGGAAGTTTTATCAAAAACTGATAGGCTTTGCTCGTCGGTTAACGTTGGCTCTACGCGTGCAGGTATAAATATGGACGCGGTTAAACTCCTTGGTGACGTTATTAAAGAAACTGCAAGTTTGACGGTTGACGGGTTTGGCGCTGCTAAATTCGTTGCCTTTTGTAACGCAGTTGAAGATAATCCGTTTATGGCAGGTGCTTTCCACGGCGTTGGCGAGGGCGATTGCGTTATTAACGTTGGCGTTTCGGGGCCGGGCGTTGTTCAACACGCAATACAGGCTATACCTAACGCGTCTATTACCGACCTTGCCGAAATGATTAAAAGAACCGCTTTCAAAATTACGAGAGTAGGAAATTTAGTTTTATCAGAAGCAAGCAAGCGCTTAAACGCTGAAAGGGGTATCGTTGACTTATCTCTTGCGCCTACGCCCGTCGTTGGCGATAGCGTTGCGCACATTTTAGAAGAAATGGGGCTTGAAGAAGTGGGCTGTCACGGAACTACCGCTTGCCTTGCACTTCTTAACGACGCGGTTAAAAAAGGCGGTGTAATGGCTTGTTCTAACGTGGGCGGTTTATCGGGCGCGTTTATTCCCGTTAGCGAAGATATAGGTATGATAAACTCTGCAAAAAGCGGAACGCTTACTTTATCTAAACTTGAAGCGATGACTGCGGTTTGCTCAGTAGGTATCGATATGGTTGCTATACCTGGGGATACGCCGTCGTCAACAATTTCCGCGCTTATTGCAGACGAAATGGCAATAGGTATGGTAAACAATAAAACTACCGCGGTTAGAATTATTCCCGTTCCTAACAAAACCGTTGGCGAATACGTTGAATTCGGTGGGCTTTTAGGCAGAGCGCCTATAATGGCAGTGATGAATAAATCTGCTGAAAAGTTTATAAATAGGGGTGGTCGTATACCCGCGCCTATACACGGCAACAAGAATTAAAAAGTGGCGGAAAACCGCCACTTTTTTAGTATTAGTTTTACCTTTAAGCATTATTTTTATATATCCTTCATACCTTAGTTATAGGGGGATAAAAGGGTGTATAAAAAAACTCAAAATAGGGTTATATTAGAGGCGGAATACATAATAAAACACGGCGCAACGGTTAGAAAAACGGCAAGCGTTTTCGGGGTGGGAAAGTCCACCGTTCATAAAGACATGACTACGCGCCTTGAAGGAATTTCAAATTATCTTTATAAAAAAGTTAAAAAAGTGCTTGAAACTAACCTTTTAGAACGCCATATAAGAGGCGGAATTGCCACTAAAACTAAATATGAAAAGAAAAAACAACAAAAAGCGTGAAAGCGCTTTTTTTATTTACAAAAAAATATATTTTTTTATATAAAATAATT
>JAZLBK010000119.1:0-8101 GCA_045613665.1 Christensenellaceae bacterium
GTTATGCACGCGGAATTAGCGTCAAAAATCAATAATACAACCTTAAAACAAACTTATAAAGACGAAAAGTTATGGCGTATTAAAGACGGTCAGCCATCACCCGAATACGTTCACTCTTACGTTTATGAAGACGATACCGCAATTTATGAAAATAGGTTCGTTTGCTATTTGATTGACGAAGTTCTTAAAGCGGTATCAAAAAAGATTAACGAACTTGCCGTTGCCGTTGAAACCTTAAATAGAAAAATAGGTAAAGACGGTGAAATGCTTTTAACAACTTCTAACTACGTAGATTTTATGGGAGAAGAGTTGCCTGTTTTAATTACTAACGATAGCGCTACCGTTAAAATTTTGCGGTCACTAATTAAAACTAAAAAATGGCTATATTCGTTAAAGAGTAAACCCATTTACAAAAACTGTAAAAAAGCGGGCAAGTTTAATCCGCTTGGATTAAAACCAACTAACGTTTTAACAAAAGACCCGAATTATTATAATTGCTATAATTTCTACATAAATTATCTCAATAAAGAGCCTACGCTACAAAACCAACAAACTATGTATCTTGGCTACGTTACCGTAAATCTTTTAGGTGCGCTTAGTAGTTTAGGCTTCACGCTTTCAAGTGAAAATGAAAAGATAGGCATAACAAATTCAGCCGTTATTAGATTTAATAAAATTGAACTTATTAAGCAACCGTTTACCGTTGTTCTTACCCAAGAAGAGAACGCTATTTTAATGACGGTTAAAACGCAAAATAGTCAAGCAAAGTATTTATTTAACGTACTTTGTAAAGACGGTGCGTCAAAACTTCAAGAGTTTAACGGGTTAAAAGACTATATAAACGGCTTAAAAGTTAAAAGTGGCGTAATAAAAACCTTCGTTGTTAACGATATTGAAAAACTTCAAGAGTTTAATGCAGTTTACGTTGAACCTACTTTATCTAATTCGGTTGACGTGTTTACAAAAACCGTTAAGTCGTGTTTCTTACTTGGGGTTGGCTCGTCGTTTATGCATTCGAGATATTGCCCCGTTTGTGGTTCAAGTCTTATTTATCATAGTGACGACGATTACGCTTGTAACGAGTGCGGTTCTTTATATAATATTTTTGAACACCAAGATAGCGATATTATATGGTTTAAGCAACTTCCTAAATCATATCAATATATAAGTGCTAACGAAACGCGCCCAGAAGTAGATAAAAAGGCACTTGAAAGTCTTGACGGCGAAGTGGTTAAGAAAACGTTTATGCAAAAACTTGTCTCGCTTGAAGAACCTGTTCAAAACTACTATAATCAAATTAAACACGAATTGCTTTCATACAAGAAAGTTAAATCAAGAGTTAGCCGTTTATACGATAGGTTTAATTTGGGTAGAAAAACCGTTGCTAAAATGAGTTTAAGAGGTAAAACGCTTGCTTTATATCTTCCGCTTAACCCAAGTGATTTTATAGATAGTAAATACCGCGTAAAAGACCTTTCGAACGAGAAAAAGAATTTAGGCACGCCTTTAATGATAAAAATTAAGTCAAATCGCGCTCTTAAAAACGCGCTTGAACTTATCAAAATTGCGCTTAACGGCGTTGAAAAATCCGCTCCAACCGAAGTTATGGATTACGTTGAGCGTGAAATTCCAAAAGAACTTCTAGAAGGCGCTTACCTTAAAAAGAGTTTTTTAGGCGGTCTTTGTCAATCGGGCGAAGAAGTTCAAGGTTATTATAGCGCTATTAAAAACCAAATAATTTCTTATAGAAAAACTTCTTCACGCGTAAGTTTTCAATACGATACGTTTAGAAAGGGTAGGTCGGTATTAGCAAGGCTTGGCATGAGAGGTAAAACCTTAGTTTTATATCTTGCACTTAACCCAACAAATTACGTAAATACTAAGTATTACGCTAAAAACGTTGGCGGTATAAAAAAATACGCCGATACGCCTACAATGGTAAAAGTTAAGTCAAGTCGCGGTCTTAAATACGCGTTTGAACTCATAGATAAACTACTTGACGGAGAAAAAAAGAAAAAGGTTTTTACCGAAGTTAAATATTACGAGCCGTATAAAAGTGACGCTAAGTTATTAGATAAAGGGCTTGCTAAAATCGTTAAACTTTCGTTTAATAATAATTAAATAAAAAAGCGTAACAATTTTGCTACGCTTTTTTATTTTAGGTATGAGAAAAGAGTTACCTTTTAGGTAACTCTTTTTATTTTACTTATGATTATTTAGATGCTTTAAGCGCGTTAAACTTCTTCATAAGACCTGATTTTTTGTTAGCAGCAGTGTTTTTAGCGTATACTTTTTTAGTAACCGCTTTATCAATTGCAGCCATAGTAGCGGGAAGAGCCGCCTCAGCGTCTTGAAGATTGCCAGCGTCGAGCATCGCGTTAAAGTTTTTAATGTAAGTTCTTACTTCTGACTTGTCACTTTTATTGATAATTGCTTTTTTTTGATTAACGAGAACGCGTTTTTTCGCCGATTTAATGTTAGGCATTTTAATCTCCTTTCAATGTAACTTCTTATAAACTACGGCTATTTTAACACACTTTTATAAAAGTTGCAACTTTTTTTCATATATTTATTTGCCTAAAATAAAAAAATATTAAATTTATTTCTATAAATTGATATTCTCTAATAAAAATAGGTATATGCAATCATTATTAAACCTGCCTATCGGGGTAATTGATAGTGGAATAGGCGGACTTTCCGTTCTTGATAAATTAGTAAAAAAATTCCCCTTAGAAAGTTTTATTTATTACGGCGACAACGAATACGCCCCGTACGGAAATAAGCCTATCCCCGTCCTTTTAGACCGCTTTGATTTTATGGTAGAACGATTATCTAAAAAGGGAATAAAAGGGCTTGTAATTGCTTGCAACACTCTTTCTACCCACTTATATAAAGAAATAAAAAATCGCTACCCCTTTTTCGTAGTTCCTACTTTTCCGCCAGTTGTCAAAGGCGAAGGGGTTTATTTAGCGTGCACTTCAAACACGGCAAAAAGTCAATTTGCCCTTCAAAATTATAAAAATAATATTATTCCGTTTAGCGACCTTGCTAAAATTATAGAAAACAACGTTTTTAATCTTAACGCCTTAAATTTGTTTACTTACTTTGAAGATTATATAGGAAAAATTAAAACGTTAGTTTTAGGTTGCACGCACTATTCGTTTATTAGTGAAAACTTGCACTCGCTTTTAGGCGCAGATACGGTTGACGGGTATAGCAACATACTAAATTCGGTTGAGCGTGAACTTAGTAATGGTAAAATTTTATCTAATAATACTCAAAGTATTACCTTTTTAGGAAACTCAAAATCTTTTAATAAAAAGGTTTTTAAAAGGGTATTTTGTCACACGGGTGGTTACGAATTGAAAAAAAATTAAAAAAAATTACAAAAAGTTACTAAAAGTGGTTGCAAGTTACCAAAACCTATGATATTATAGAGTTGTAAATTTCTAAAAAGGGGGTTAGGCTATGCTTTTTGGAGAATACAGCCACCAAGTTGATGCAAAAAACAGAATAAGAATTCCAAGTAAGTTAAAGGCCGAACTCAAAAGCGGTTACGTTTTTATGAAAGGCGCTGCTAAGTGCATAAGCGTATACCCAGCCGACAAGGTTGACGAGTTAGTTAGTCAATTTTCAGGGCTTAGTACCTTTGATAAAGAAGGTCAAGAATCTTTTATGGAATTTATGTCTTCATTTTACCCTGGTGACGAAGATGGACAAGGCAGGGTGGTAATTCCTGAAAATTTAAGAATTTACGCAGGCATTGATAAAGAAGTTGTAACAATCGGCATGGTAAACCACGTTGATATATACAGCAAGGAAGAGCGCGAAAGAATAAAGGCTGAAAAAACCTATGCTGAAAGAATAAACTTATTAAAGGACAGGCTTAAATAATGGAATTTAACCATTATTCAGTAATGCTTAAAGAGTGTATAGACGGGCTTAATCTAAAATCGGGCGGAACGTATTTTGACGGAACGCTTGGCGGTGGTGGACACTCTCGCGAAATACTTAAAAATATAGCCGACGGATTTTTGTTTGCAACCGACCTTGACGACGACGCTTTACAGTCAACTACCAAAAAACTTGAAAGTTATAAAAACTTTAAGGCGGTAAAAAGCAACTTCAAAAACTTTTTGAAAGTGTGTGACGATTTGGGCGTAACGTCTATTGACGGGGCAATTCTTGACTTAGGCGTTAGTTCATATCAATTAGATAATCGTGAGCGCGGTTTTTCATACATGGCAAACGACGTTTTACTTGATATGCGTATGGATAGAAAGGGTGGGCTTTCCGCTTACGACGTTGTAAATAGTTACGACGAAAAAAGGTTAAGATACGTAATTTCCACCTATGGTGAAGAAAAATTTGCTCAAAATATTGCTAAAAATATAGTTATTAAAAGAAACGAAGCCCCTATAAAAACGACGGGCGAACTAACTCAAATTATAGATAAATCAATTCCCTACAAGTTTAAGCGTGACGGACACCCCGCAAAAAAAACCTTTCAGGCAATTAGAATAGAGGTTAACGGCGAACTTGACGGGCTTGATAGAGTTCTTAAAGATATAGTAGACAAATTAAACGTAGGCGGAAGGCTTGCAGTAATAACTTTCCACAGCCTTGAAGACAGGGTTGTTAAAACCGTGTTTAAGGAGTTATCGTCGGGTTGTGATTGCGACAAGAGATATCCCTGCGTTTGCGGTAAGAAAGAAATTGTAAAAGAAATTACTAAAAAACCCATAATAGCAAGCGAAAAAGAACTCGCTGAAAATAGTAGAAGTAGGTCGGCAAAACTTAGAATAGTTGAAAAACTATAATTGTAGCATAATAAACGGAGGATAATAATATGTTTAATTACAGACAGTCAAACGTAATTGAAAAGAATACTTTCGTAGACGAATTTGAATCGCAAACTCAATCAAGCGTTCAAACTCGCGAAATATCGAGCGAAGAAAAAGAATTCAACGCGAGAATTGCTGATAATTTCGATAGAATTATCAACTACGACAGTTATACGAGAACTGACGCTATTAAAGAGCGTGAACAAACTGTAAATTCCTTCGTTACGGGCGTTAACTATGAAACGAGCCCATCGTCGACTACTATGCAATACAAAAATATGCCCAAGGCGGAAATTTATCAAGATTACCGCGTAGAAACAGGCTATTACACTCATACGAAGGTAAGACCAAGCGCTAAAATAGCGGTAGTAGTGTTAACGCTTATAGTTGCGTTACTTTCTGCTCTCGTTGTTCTTAACACGGCGTTACTTGGAAATATGAACGAAGTTATCGGCAATAGGCTTTCAGAAGTTGAAAGACTTGAAGCGGAATACGAGTCGCTTAGCCAAGAACTTTTAGATGTTTCAAGTGATGAGGCGATTATAGATGCTGCAACTGAAATAGGTATGAAAGGGTGATACTATAAAATATTATTCAATAACTACGGTACGAAAGAGGTTATTCGCGTTGATTTGCGCGGTAACCTTTATTTTTTTGTTCGTTATATTAAGGCTATTATATATTCAAGTGTTTTGGGGCGAAGAACTGCAAATAAAAGCGCTTGACCAGTGGACGAGAAACGTCCCCGTTCTTGCTAAACGCGGTGAAATTACCGATAGGAACGGCGTAGTTCTTGCCACCACTAAAAAGACTTATACCGTTTTCGTTAGACCGCGCTCGGTTAATAACGTCGATAAAGTTGCATCCGTTTTAGCGGATATTTTTTCGCTAAACGAGAGTGAACTTATAGAAAAAATTACAACCACTAAGGTAAGTGAAATAAAAATTGTGAAGCACGCCGAGAAGGAATTTATTGAAGAACTTTCAAAATATTCCTTAAACGGCGTTTATTTTGCCGAAGACGTAACGAGATATTATCCCTACAACCAACTTCTTGCTCAGGTTTTAGGCTACACGTCGGCTGACGGAAACGGGATTTCGGGGTTAGAACTTTACTACAACCGCTATCTTTCTGGCGAAAACGGTGAAATTTTATACGAGGCAGACCTAACAGGTAAAGATTTAGAAGGTAAAACGCCTTCTTACGTTCCGGCAATAAACGGGCTTAACTTACGTTTAACTATTGATTACGAAGTTCAAGAAATTTTAGAAAGCGTTACCGATAAAGCTATGAACGAGTATACTCCAAAGCAAGCGTCGGCAATCGTTATCGACCCGCAGAACGGCGAAATACTCGGTATGGCAATGAAACCTTCGCTTAATCTAAACGAAGTCCCGCTTGGCGATTTAGACACTCTTAATAAACTTGGAAGAATTACTTTAATAGCCGACAGTTACGAGCCGGGCTCTACTTTTAAGGTTTTAACCGCAAGTGCAAATATAAACGAGTATTTAGGGGGGAACGTTAAGGCGTTTTCACAAAATCACGTATTTAATTCGTCGAGATATCGCTACGTTGACGGTTCAAAAATAAAATGCTGGTCCACTCACGAAAACGGCAAACACGCAAACGAAAATCTTTCAATGGCACTCAACAACAGTTGTAACCCGATATTCGTTGATATTGCTTTATCGCTTGGCAAGGAAAATTTTTATTCTTACCTAAACGGATTTGGTTACGGAAAGGTAACGGGCATTGATTTAACTGGCGAGGCGCAAGGTATGATAATTCCTAAACAAGCGGTAAAATCCGCTGATTTAGCAAGAATTTCGTTTGGCCAAGCAATAGCGTGTACGCCACTTCAACTCTGTATGGCAACGGCTTGCGCTATAAACGGCGGTAAATTATATTCGCCCTATCTACTTAAAGAAGTTTACGATAATTCGGGTACGCTATCAAGTAAAACCGAGCCTAAAATAACGGCTACGCCTATTATGGAAGAAACTTCTAAGATAATAACTTCATACCTTGAACAAGTCGTTGAAAACGGCTCTGGCAAACAAGCGTATATAGAAGGTTATAGGGTTGGCGGTAAAACGGGAACGGCTCAAAAATACCAAAACGGCGTAATTTCGCAAGGTAAATACGTTATGAGTTTTATAGGGTTTTTTCCGGCGGATAAACCCAAGTATTTATGCTTAGTAATAGTTGACGAGCCCGTCGGTGGAACTTACGGCTCAACCGTTGCCGCACCGCTTGCAAAAGAAGTTTTTGAGGGAATTATTAAATGTAAGGGGCTATGATATGCGACTTTCAAAAATTTTAGAGAACGTTGAAGTTTTAGAGAAAATTAATTATACGGATTGCGATATTGAAGAGTTGTGTTTAGACAGTAAAGAAGTGTTTGAAAACAGTTTATTTTTCGCTGTTAAAGGTAATAATACCGATGGAAATTATTACGTTGACGAGGCTGTCGAACGCGGTGCAAAAGTTATAGTTAGTGAAGTAAAATCTAACGTTAGCGTATGCCAAATTATAGTTAAAGACGTAAGGTTAGAAATTTCTAAAATGGCTAAAAACTTTTACGACGTTTCAAGTAGCAATATAAAAATAATAGGCGTTGTTGGAACAAATGGAAAAACAACTACTACCTTTATGCTACAAAGTATTTTAGAAAGCGCGGGGCATAAAACGGGGGTTATAGGAACTCTTGGCGCTTACTACGATAACTCGTACGTTTCCCCAGAACTTACCACGCCGAGCGCAATAGGTTTTTTTGAACTTATATCTAATATGGCAAAAAAGGGTGTAGAGTACGCGGTGGTTGAACTTTCCGCACACGCTATAAGCCAAAATCGACTTGGCAACTTAAAATTTGAGTGTTTAATTTTTACTAATTGCACGCAAGACCATCTTGATTATTTTAAAACGTTTGAAAGTTACCAAAAAACTAAAATGAGCGTTTTCAATAAGAAAAACTGCCGTTTTGCCGTTATAAACGTAGACGATGAAACGGGCAGAAAAATTATTAGTAATTGTGACGCTAAAATTTTCACCTACGGTGTTGAAAACCCGTGTGACGTGTTTGCAATTAACCTAAAAAACGACCTATCGGGCGTTTCTTTTATAATAAACGCCTTTGACGAGATAGGCGAAATAAGATATAAAGGCGCAGGTGTTTTTAACGTGTATAACGCCTTGGCAAGCGCAACGTGCACCTCAATTTTAGGTGTTGCGGTAAACGATATAAAATTAG
>JAZLBK010000120.1:0-7056 GCA_045613665.1 Christensenellaceae bacterium
AAAATCGCGTCTTTCGCCTTTAAGTATTCAACGTTACCGGACTTCAACTCTTCTTCGCACTTAATATACGCGGAAATTTTATCAGCGCATTTCATAATGATATACTCTTCACTTTTCTCATCGGGAAGAACGTAAGAAGAAAAAACCGACCTAAGTTCGTCAGGCAAAGTGTTAAGAAGTTTAATGCAAGCGCCCTTCTCAATGTCTTTATAAGCGTGATTTATCTCTTTATTAAAGTATTTAATGGGCGTTGGTAAATCGCCGGTTATAACTTCACTTGTTTCGTGATACTGAGAGTAAAGCACAACCTTCAAAACGTCAACCTTACCGTTAAAATAAAGGTTTTTAATCTCTGCAAGAGCGTGGGCAATTACTGAAACTTGCGCCGTGTGTTCCATAACGTTTTCATCAAACTTAGAACGCATAAGTGCCCAGCGTTTGATGTACTTCATTCTATTAAGATATGCAAAAAAATCGTAATTCATAAATTTCTCCTAAAATTATTATACCATCAAAGAGTTTATTTTTCAATAGAATACGTTAAAATACTTGACAATATACGACAAAACAAATATAATATTTTTACAATAGAACGGAGGGGTGCTACGGCTGAGATTATACCCTTTGAACCTGACCGGATAATTCCGGAATGGAAGACGGATTTTTTTAGTTGCGCCCAAATTTTTTGGCGCTTTTTCTATTGTAGGAGGTTTATGTTACACTTACTTGCATTAGATACGACTGAAATCGTCGTATCCGCATCGGTAGTTGCAATCGTCTTACTGTTTGTAACGGCGTTTGCAATCGGCTCAAAAAAAGCGGTATTTTCAACTAAAAAAATTACCGCGATAGCGCTTGCAATAGCGCTCACGACGACACTTTCATTTTTGAAGTTCTCGTTGCCGTTCGGCGGTAGTATTACCGTATTCAGTTTAGTTCCAGTAATAATCGTTTCTTATTATTACGGCGTTTATTACGGACTGTTTACGGGCTTTATAACAGGGCTACTTCAATTTATTACGTCGCCGTACATTTTAACACCGCTTACCTTTATGCTCGATTACGTTTTCCCCTTCTCTGCAATTTGTTTTGCTGGAATTTACAGAAAACTAATTAAGAACGCAACGGCAAGCGTAACGCTTGGTACGATTACCTTTTATTTGGTTCGTTACCTATTGCACTTTTTATCGGGAATAATTTACTTCAACGCAGGCTGGATTACCGAAGGATTTCCAGCAAGTAGCGCGGTAGTTTACTCGCTTTGCTACAACGCCGTTTACGTTTTCCCTGATATGTTAATTGCTTTACTTTTCATAATTCCTTTTTCAACAAAAAAGGTGTTTAGAGAAAATCTATTACTGTCTTAACAAAAAGAAAATTCCTCGCAAAATTGCGAGGAATTTTTTTAATCAAACAATTCGGTTGAAAGGTATTTTTCACCGCCATCAGGCAAAACGAAAACTATGTTTTTACCTTGATAATCTTTATTTTTAGCAATTTCAATTGCGCCGTATAAGGTTGCACCGGAAGAAATTCCAGATAGCACGCCCTCGTGTTTAGTAAGTAATTTAGAATATAAAACGGCGTTTTCGTCAGTAACTTTTATAACCTTATCAACAACCGATTTATCAAGAGTTGACGGGATAAACCCAGCGCCTATGCCCTGTATTTTATGACTGCCTGCGCTTTCGCCAGATAATACCGCACTACCACTTGGCTCAACTGCAACTACTTTTGCGTTGGCGTTTCTCTCTTTAAGATATTTACCTATCCCACTAAGCGTTCCGCCCGTACCAACCGCCGACACGAAAACGTCAACCTGCCCGTCTAAATCTAAATAGATTTCTTCTGCCGTAGTATCATAATGCGCTTGGGGATTAGCATTGTTTTCAAACTGCCCTGCAATTATCGAATTAGGAAGAGTTTTTGCTATTTCGTTAGCCTTATCAATTGCGCCTTGCATACCTTTGTTTTTATCGGTTAAAACGATTTCAGCACCGTAGGCTTTAAGTAATTTTCTACGCTCTAAACTCATACTTTCTGGCATTGTTAAAATAACTTTATAACCTTTCATAAGACAAACGAGTGCTAAGCCTATACCGGTATTACCGCTTGTAGGCTCGATAACTACGCTACCTTTTTTAAGCCTACCGTCATTTTCGGCTTGTTCTATTATATTTTTAGCCACCCTATCCTTTACGCTACCTGCCGGATTAAAACTTTCAAGTTTTGCATATAATTTAGCGTTTAGCCCCAGCGCCTTTTCAAGCCTTGAAAGGCGAAGCATAGGGGTATTGCCAACCAAATCTAAAATAGACGAATATACTTTCATATCTACCTCAAAAAAAACAAAAAAGCGCGTTATTAAACGCGCATTTTTATTAACGAATAACTTCTTTAACTTTGGCAGCCTTACCGGTAAGGTTTCTAAGATAGTAAAGTTTAGCGCGCCTTACAGCACCCTTCTTAACAACTTTAATATCGGTAATTTTAGGCGAATGAAGTGGGAAAGTTCTTTCTACGCCGATACCAAAACTAATTCTTCTAACAGTAAAGGTTTCACTAATGCTACCGCCACGTTTAGCGATAACAACGCCTTCGTATGCTTGAATTCTTTCTCTCGTACCTTCTACTACTTTAACAGATACCTTAACAGTATCACCAACGTTAAAGGAAGGGATTTCTTTTTTTACGTTTTCGTTATTGATTTGTTCAATTATATTCATGACTTTTACCTCCATAATCACGCGGTGTTCATTAACGATTTTTAAGAGGACCACCCGAAGTCTCTTCATATTTTAGCATAAAAGTTAAATAATTGCAAGTAATTTTATGCATTTTTTACTAAATTTTTATCAATTTTTACAAGGTTTTTTGCCGTACATAAAATAGAAGTTGCACTCGATTTTTCCGTTGTAAATTTTGCGCTTTTTATCGGCTTTTTTTTGAAATAAACGCTCAAAATCACTAACCGGCGTAACGGTAAATACCGACCAGTTGTCAAGAAGTTTATAGCGGTTTCCAAAATCTCTATATAAAGATACTATTTCACTTCTTTTAAGTAACCTTTCGCCGTAAGGCGGGTTAGTTACTATAACGCCGTAACTTTCGTTCCTTTGTAAATTGCGAACGTCTTGCACCTTAAACTCAACAGCATCTAATACCCCCGCCTTTTTAGCGTGAGCCTTAGATAGCCTAATTTGGCTTTCTTCAATATCGTAACCGAAAATTTTAATTTCACCAACTTTTTCGATTGAATTTTTCGCGTCGATTACCATTTGTTTATAAAAGGACGTATCAAACTTTTCAAAGTGCAAAAAGTCAAAATCGCGGTTAAGTCCGGGGGCTATATTTTTTGCTATCATACCCGCCTCAATCACGAAAGTTCCACTTCCGCAAAAGGGGTCTACTAAAATTTTAGACTTATTCCAAATTGATAAATAAAGTAGGCATGACGCAACGTTTTCTTTAATGGGCGCGTCGCCAACCGAAGTTCTATATCCCCTTTTATGCAAACTCTCGCCCGACGTGTTAAGATACACCGTAACGAAATCGCGCCTTATGGAAATTTTGATTTTATGCTCGAAACCACTTTCGATTAACTTAGTTTTGTAAACCTTTTCAAGCCTACTGCAAACGGCTTTTTTTGAAACGGCTGAAACAGCCTGCAAAGAATTTAACTTACTTTCGTAAATCGTTGATAAAACTGTAATTTTTGAAGATTTATCTAAATAATTTTCAAAGTTAATTTTAGATAAATTATCAAAAAGTTCATCAAAATTGCAAGCCTTAAATTCGCCTAAATTTAGATAAATTCTACTTGCGGTTCGCATATGCAAATTTAGTTTTGCAACAGTTTTAATATCGCCGTCAATAGTCAGTTTACCGTTTATTGCCTGTGCGTTTTGCCCCGTTAAATTATAAAGTTCTTTTTTAACTACACCCTCTAATCCAGATGGCGCTGATACGGTAATTTTCATTAGAACGCGTCCGTTATCAAATTGATAACCTCATCTAAAACTTCAATTACCATAAAGGAAACTTCAACGTCGTCAAGATTAAGTGAAGTTAGATAATAATTAGCAATTTGCCTATATCTTTTTTGTTTTTTATAATCGACCGCCTCAGACGGCGCGCCATAGTTAAAACTACTTCTTGTTTTAACTTCGGCAAAAATAATCGCTCCGTTTATCGTGCAGACAATATCCGCCTCGCCAAACGGAGTTACGTAGTTAGTTTTAATTATCTTATACCCTAACTTTTTTAAGTGTTTTTCGGCTAATTTTTCGCCTTTTAGCCCCAAAAATTTTTTATAAAGGTTTTTCGGTGTATTTTGCAAGGACCTATCTCCTTTATTTTTTCAATGTGTTCTTTCGTACCGTAACCGCTGTTTCTTTCAAAGCCGTATTCGGGATAGATTAAAGAATACTCTTTCATAAGCCTATCACGATACACTTTTGCTAAAATACTTGCCGCGCCGATAGTATAACTTTTAAGGTCGCCTTTTATAATAGGCTCGCACTTATACGGCAAATCAAGGTTAACCGCATCAACTAAAACGACATTTGGCTCTACTTTAAGCGATAAAACGGCGTTTTTCATACACTTTTTTGTTGCTTCTAATATATTTATTTTATCAATTTCTTCATTTGAAATTTCACTAATATTGTACGCTATGGCGTTTTTAACGATTTTATCGTATAAAAGTTCACGCTTTTTAAGTGAAAGTTTTTTACTGTCGTCTATCCCTTCGATAATATTAGATAAGTCCATTATAACCGAAGCGCAAACCACTGGGCCTGCAAGTGGGCCACGCCCCACCTCGTCAACCCCGGCAATATAACTTTCGCCAAGCGATAAATATTTGTTTTCAAATTCAAGTTTTGGAATATACAATTTCATTTTAATTAAAGTAAATTTTACCGAGTTTACCCTTTCGTAAATCGTTAATTAAAATTTTTGACGCTCTTTCCTCGTCAATTTCTCCACCCTTTTTGATTGCCCCGCGCGATACGGCGATTTTTTCAAAAATTTCGTAAGGGGAATTATCGTTTATAGAAATTTTGTAAACTTCACTTAAAACCCCATTATACTTTTCTTGTAAATAGTTAATTAGTTCTATCGAAAGTTCAACAAAATCGACGATTTCGTCGTTAATTGAACCTATAAACGCAAGATATTTAGCAAGCGTTTGATTTTCAAACGACGGTGGCGTCGTACCAGGGGTATCTAAAAGTTCTAAGTCTTTAACCCTAACCCATTGTTTATCTTTGGTTACACCGGCTTTGTCACCCGTTTTTGCGCGCTTACTACCACAAAGAAGGTTTATAAGCGTAGATTTGCCAGTGTTAGGAATACCTGCAACCATAATTCTAAGCGGTTTTTTAACACCCTTTTGTTCGTAACGCTTTTTAACGTCACTTAACGCAGAAATGATTGCATTATAAAGTTTATTTGCAGTTTTTTCACTAGTTCCCACAACCGAAACAACCGTTTTACCATTTTTAATAAACGAAGTTTCAGTTGATTTTATATCGCTGTCTAAAACAAGGTCGCTTTTATTTAGCGCGTAAATTATAGGTTTATTAGAAAACACACCGTCCAACTTTTTATTAAGGCACGCGAAAGGCGCTCTCGCGTCGAGCACCATAACGATACCGTCGCAGAGTTTAACTTCTTGTTCCATCATTCTAAGCGCTTTGGTCATATGACCGGGAAACCATTGTAAAAACATATTATTTTTCTAATAAATCAGGGCGTTTTTGCTTAGTTATTTCAATAGACTTTTGCTTTCTCCACTTATCAACTTCGGCATGGTTGCCTGAAAGCAAAACGTCTGGAACTTTTAGCCCCATAAATTCTTGTGGGCGCGTATATTGTGGGTATTCAAGCAATCCGCCCGTAAAACTTTCTTCATTAAGCGAACTTTCAGTAATAACGCCGTCAACGTACCTACTAACCGCGTCAACCATAACCATAGCAGGAAGTTCGCCACCCGTTAAAACGTAGTCACCGATAGAAATTTCACGGTCAATACAAAGTTCGATAATCCTTTCGTCAATTCCTTCGTAATGACCGCAAAGTATAACTATATGCTCGTAGGAAATTAAATCTTTTACCGTGTTTTGCGAAAAGGTTTCGCCACGCGGAGAAGTGAAAATTCTAAGTGCCTTTCTATCTGGGTCAACAAAATTGAAAGCATCAAAAATGGGCTGTGGCGTCATAACCATACCCGCGCCACCACCAAAGGGATAAACATCACACTTTTTGTGTTTATCTTTTGAAAAATCCCTAATATTTATAACGTTTATTTCAATTTTTTTAGCCTTTTGCGCTCTGCCTATAATACTCTCGTAAAGGGGCGCAAACATTTCAGGAAAAAGGGTTAAAATATCAATCTTCATAAAAGATAACCCCACTTAATTTTTCGCCTTGAACGTTTATTTCGCCTTTTGAAAAATCAAAGTTAAGTTCAAGTGAGTTAAGAAATGGAAAATACGCTTTTTTGCCGTTTGGTAAAGCAAGTTCAAACATATCAACGCTTGACTTTATAACGTCTAAAACTTCGCCTAAAACTTCGCCGTCAACCACAACTTTAAGACCGATTAAATCGGCTATAAAATAATCGTTTTTTGCTTTATTTATCGAAGATTTTTCAGTGTAAAAAGTAACGTTGCGATATAGTTCGGCATCGTTTCTTGTAACTATATTTTTAATCGACAAAAAGGCGAAACCGCCAAACGCGTCTTTCACCTTTATTACGTCGTATTCCTTACCGCTTTCGTCGTAAAGTTTTTTGATTTTATTTACACTTTCAATTCCGTCGGCAAGAATTTTGGCTTTTAATTCACCTTTAATTCCCTGTGGTTTAACCACTAAAAAACAAGCAAGTTTTTCCATAAAAATATGAGAGAAATTTATTAAATTTCTCCCTTTGATTTGATTTCTACGTTGTATTTTTTGCCTTCTTTAACGCTAAGCGAACGAACGATAGTTCTAAGGGCTTTTGCAAGTTTACCTTGACGGCCTATAACCTTACCCATATCGCTTTCATCA
>JAZLBK010000121.1:0-32159 GCA_045613665.1 Christensenellaceae bacterium
TCACAACAGACTTGCAACCACTTTCATTTACGTTACTCACGACCAAGTTGAACCAATGACGATGGGTACGCGTATCGTAGTTATGAAAGACGGTTTTATTCAACAAGTTGACGCGCCTCAAAAACTTTACGATTATCCCGCAAACGTATTCGTTGCAGGTTTCATCGGCACTCCTCGTATGAACTTCTTTGACGCTACCTTAACCGGTACTAAGAGCAAAGTTTACATTGAGTTCGAAGGTCAAAAACTTGAACTTCCCCAAGCAAAAGTTGACACTATTATCAATCTTGAAGACTATCTTAACACTGGTAAGCAAGTTGTATTCGGCGTTCGTCCTGAAGACTTCCACGATGAAGAATCATTCGTTAAGGCTAACCCCAAAGCGCTTATCAACGTCAGAGTTGACGTAGTTGAAAAACTCGGTTCTGAAAGTTTACTTTACTGCGTATTCGCAGACCTTAACGACTCTGATCAAATTGAAAGTTTAGTTGAAGAACGCGTTCAATTGATCGCTAAGGTTGACAACCGTTCTACCACTTCTATCAACACCAAAGTTGACCTTGGTATTGACCTTATCCACACTCACTTATTCGATAAGGAAACTGAACTTTCTATCTTAGAAGGCGAAGGCACTAAGGCTTACGTTCCCGTTGTTGAACTTGAAAGACAAGCAAAACGCGCGGAAGAAGAAGCACAAAAGGCTGCTGAAAAGGCTGCTAAACTTGCTGCTAAACAAGCTGCAAAAGAAGCAAAACTTGCTGCTAAACAAGCAAAAGTTGAAGCCGTAGAAGAAACTACCGAAGAAGCACCTGCTGAAAAAACGGAAGAATAATTTCCTAAATTATAAAGAACCGATTAGTTAAATCGGTTCTTTTTTTGTGCAATTTTATATAAAAAGTTAAAAAACTATTGCCAAACTAATTGCTTTTAGGTATAATAATTACAAAATTTATGCAATTTGCACAAAAAAGGACTATTATGGAAAGAGAACTTTTAAGAATTTTAACTGCGGTTAAAGACAAAACGGGTATCGAAGTACAAGCAATTTCTAATAACGGCGTACACTATGCAAGCACTAAATCCACCTTTATACCTATAAAGCAAGAAGATTTTGCAAAAGAAAGTAGCGTTTTTAGTGACGGAGAGTATACTTACTTCAAATTTAACTATTTAACCGATAAATTTATAGGGTTAATCGACGGGTGTGGCGTTTACGCTAACAATTACGCTCAGTTAATAATGGGCTTTATTGAAATGAGCCAGTCTAAAAACACTAATTTATCTTTTGACGAAGAAGTAAATTTAATAGTAACGGGGAATTCCACAAAAAGTAGAACTTTGCATTTTATGAACAAGTATTCTACACCTAAAACTCCCTGCTACGTATTTTATATAAAGTGTAGTGAAAATAGGGCGGTTGAAGTTCAAGAATTTTTGCGTAGTTACTACGGTGAAACGAGCGTTGTTGTAACCCTATCGCCAGATAGCGTTGCTTACGTTAAGCACGTTGAAGTTGAAGAACTGGTTGACCTTATTACACCGTGTAAGCAAGCGGAAACTTTTAGGCGTTCTATTTTTGAAGAACTCGGCATAAACGTAATAGTATACGTAGGTGGAACGGTAAAATCGTTTACCGATATAGCGGTATCGTTTAATCAAGCGCTTGCCACAGAGAAAATGAGTGAAGTGTTCGCTCTTAGCGGTGGAGTTTTAGCCTATAAAGACGTTATGCTTGCTAAAATTTTAGAAGATAACTCGCCCACCAAAATAAGAGAGTATTATTCGGCGCTTTTATCCGGTGTTGAAGAAGAATTATTAAACGACGAAGAGTTAATGCAGACGGGTGACGCTTTCTTATCAAACAACTTAAACGTTTCAGAAACGGCAAGAGAAATGTATATTCACCGAAACACTTTAATTTATCGTATTGATAAAATTGAAAGACTTACGGGGCTTGACATTAGAAAGTTTTCAGACGCGTTAAATTTTAGAATTTTATTTATTTTATCTAAATTAAAGGGTTAAAATATAATTATGAAATTAAAAGTTAAAAAAATACTAATTCCTATACTCGCCGTGATTGGCTCGATAACTTTATTCTTTTTGGGGTTTTTTACAAGGGAATTTACCTATTCACCTAATCAGCGTGCCGTTTTAAGCATATTAGACAAGTATGAGAAATACTACTATTTTGAAAGTGACGACGTAGTTGATATAATTAGTGACGCTATTTTCGATAAATATTCAAGTTATATGACTAAGGCGGAGTATGAAAAAGTTAACTTAGAGGCTACCGGTAAAAATCAAGGGATAGGCGTTTCGTTTAATGTAGGAAGTTTGAAAATAGTTAGCGTTGTAACTAACTCGCCTTGTGATAAAGCGGGTGTAAAAGCGGGTGGCGAGATTGTAAAACTTAGCGTTCAAGGCGAAGATAAACCCTTTACCGAATATCAAGAATTTTTGGATATTATAGAAGGAGTTAACTTAAATCAAGACGTTAGTTTAACGGTTAATTACGACGGGATAGAACAGTCGTATTCAATAAAAAAAGAAGAATACAAGCGTTCATACGTTACCTACCGCGACAATTCAGGAACTTATAATTTTATTGATGAAGGCGGTATGCAACTTACTTTAAGAAACCTTGATAATATTGCGCTTTTAGATACCGCTTATATAAAATACGAGCAGTTTAGTGGTCGCTCTGGTGGTAATGACGGTTCAATTGGGCAATTAAAAACGGCGTTACAAAAGTTTAAGCAAGGCGGATACAAAAATCTAATACTTGACCTTAGAAATAACGGTGGTGGGTATATGGATATCTTAGCCGAAGTAGCGGGGCTTTTCGTTGAACAAAGTGGTGACGAGCAAGTTGTTTCAATAGCCAAAAACAAGGATAATAAAGTTCAAAATTTTTACCTAAAAAACAACTCGTATTCTTATTATGGATTTGAAAATATAATAGTTCTTGCTAATCAAAACACCGCGTCGGCAAGTGAAGTTTTAATAGGCGCTATGCTTGATTACGACACGCAAAACAAAGTTACCGTTGTGCTTGACGGGTTTAGTGAAAACGGCAACACGGTATATAGAACTTACGGCAAAGGAATAATGCAAACTACTTATCTAAACCTTGACGGTAGCGCGGTAAAACTAACTACTGCTAAAATTTTTTGGCCGAAATCTAACGTGTCAATACACGGCACGGGCGTTACTACTGAAACGTCAAGCAAAGTAAAAAACGCGGTAGGCGTTGACGCTTACGAATACGCCTTAAACTTATTAAATCAATAAAAAAACGGCTTATAAGCCGTTTTTTAGTTTTCAAAAAAACTATTTAGCGACGAAAAAACTTCTTCGCTTGCAACCTCTTTAATAGGGTTTAGATACTCTGCGGTAAAGGTGGGATTTTCTTCGCTTTTATAATCGTTTTGGTTGTTTTGTTTGATTGACGAGAGTAGAGTTGTTAGTAGTGGCGTTAACGATTTTATATCAATATTACCTTGAAGTAAGTTTTTAACTTCGGGCGAAGAAATCATTTCTATTAAGTTTTGGTTTATGCCAAATAGCGAAAGTAGTGGAGAAATACTTTGAAAGTCAAAATCTTTCATAAATTCTGCCGTTTTATCGTTTCTGTTAAGAAGAAACAATACAATTAAAATAATAGGTAAAAAATTCATAAATAAATCCTCACGTTTTGTAAAGTATAAGCATACAAATAAACTATATATAGGAGGTTGTATGCGCGATTTTAATAATTATAATAACAAAAGTGATAATGCTCAAAAAGACACGATGGACCAAATTAAAAAGTTTGCCAGTAAATATGAAGGCGTAAGCGAAAACCAACTTATTTTAGAAATTATGAAAGAGGCTGAAAGGGGTAGGCGAAACGGAACGCTAACCGATAGCGATATCGACAGGTTCAAAAATATGCTTGAACCCATGCTTAATTCTTCTCAAAAAGCCAAACTCAATAAGGTAATTGAAAAAATCAAAAAGAATTAGCAATTTCTTTAACTGCGAAAACGAGAGCGTTTGCCTCGCGCTTGGTATTGTGTGGGCTAAGCGACGCTCTTACCAAACCGCCGTCGTCAGTCTTTAACATTTTATGTATAAGTGGGGCGCAATGAAAACCACCACGCACCGCTATATCGTATTTTGTAGAAAGAATTTCTGCTACTTCGCTTGACGGAATATTATCAACGCTAAACGAAACTATGCCAACGGGATTTTTGCTCGAATATAGAGTAACGCCTTTTATTTTACCTAGTTTACAGGTTAAATATTCGGTTAGTTCGTTTAGGTAATCGCTAACGTATGGTAGGCTGTTTTCAATATATCGTATTCCTTCTTCAAGCGAACAAACGGCGGGTAAATTAAGCGTTCCGCTTTCTAATTTTTCGGGATAAACGTCAGGCTGGTATGGGTTAAAACTTTCAGTTCCCGTACCCCCTTCCATTAAAGGCGTAACGTTTACTTTATCTTTTATAATCAAAACGCCTACGCCTTGAATAGAATACAGCCCTTTATGGCCTGCAAGCGCCAGCATATCGATATTACAGTCGGTTACGCTTATAGGAATATGTCCGCCCGCTTGCGCTCCGTCTACGATAAAAAGGGCTTTTTTATTTTTCAAAAAACCACCTATTTCGTAAAGGTTAGCGCACTCGCCCGTAACGTTGCTTGACGCGTTTACTACTACTGCGGAAACGTCGTTTGTAAAACTTTTTTTCACGTCGCTAAGCGTTATATGCCTTTTGTTTTCAGGAACGATTATTTCAAGGCTTATAATTCCGCGTTTTTCAAGCGTAAAAAGTGGGCGCAAAACACTATTGTGTTCAAGCGCGGTTGTTAAAACTTTACCACCCGTAATTCCGCCGTGTATAGCAAGGTTGAGTGCTTCCGTGCAATTTTTTGTAAATATTACGCGTGATAGACTTTGAGCCTTAAAAAATTCGGCTACTTTTTTTCTGCACGAGTATACGTAGGACGACGCCGTTTGCGAAAGCCTATGCGAACTTCTTCCCGTGTTGGTATTTAGGTATTTTATAACTGAAACTGCCGTGTCTATTACGTTTGACGGCTTAAACCCACCGCTTGCCGCGTTATCGAGATATATCATTACACACCATATCTTAAAAATTTTAATAAGATATATAGTGCGGAAACTCTTCCGCATACACGTCTTATATATTTTAATAATATATATGCAAACTAAGGAGAAAATATTATGAAAAAATACGTTGCCGTTTTTCGTTCAAGAACGGACGTTTTGTCTTTTATAGACGATATGCGAACTAACGGTCAATACGCCAGTGCGATATCTACTCCAAAAGAAGCCAAAATAGGTTGCGGAATTTCAGCTGAGATAACTTACGCTGGAATTTTTACCGCTAAAAAACTTATAAATAAAAACCGTTACAATTCCTTTTACGCCATTATTTTAATAGATAAAAATTCGGTTAGGCGAATTTGATTAAAAAAAGATTGCTCTTTTTAGCCGTTGTGTGTTAAAATAAAATTAACGCCTAACGGCTTTTATTTTTTATGAACAACGAAAAAGCAAAACTAATAATAGAAAAACTTGATAAAACCTATCAAGGCGCAAAACCAGCGCTTAAATTTAATAGTAAATATGAACTTTTAGTTGCCGTTATACTTTCGGCTCAGTGTACTGACGAAAGAGTAAATAAAGTAACAGCCGTTTTGTTTGAAAATTACGACACGCCTCATAAAATGTTAACGCTTTCTCATATAGAACTTTCTAAAATTATTCTTCCGTGCGGACTTAACAACTCAAAGGCAAAACATATATTAGAGGCGTCAAAATCTATCGTTGAGCGTTTTCAAGGCAAAGTTCCTTCCACGCTTGAAAATTTACAAACGCTATCCGGCGTTGGTAGAAAAACGGCTAACGTAGTATATTCGGTTGCTTTCGGGGGGGACGCTATTGCGGTAGACACTCACGTTCAAAGGGTATCAAACCGCATAGGGCTTGCAAAAAGCAAAAACCCTTTAACTACCGAAAAACAACTTATGAAAAGAATTGATAAAAGTATGTGGTCTAAATCACACCATTACTTAATTTATCACGGCAGGCAAGTTTGCACGGCGAGAACGCCCAAATGTAATAGTTGTGTTTTGCGTTTAGAGTGCGAATACAAAGATAAAAAGGTGTAATATGATACTTGAAAATTTTTTAGACAAAGAAAGTCTTATAATTAAATCGGGTGACGGGGGCGACGGTATTACTTCGTTTATCCGTTATAAAGGCGTAACCGCTGGTGGACCCGACGGGGGTGACGGCGGTAATGGTGGCAACGTCTTTTTTATAGGGGACAGGCATAAAACCAGCCTTATTGATTTTAGATATAAACATAAATTCGTTGCCGAAAACGGTGGAAAGGGCGACACTAAGAATTGCCACGGCAAAAACGGGGCTGACCTTTATATTCCCGTACCGCTTGGAACGGTTATAACGGACGCGGAAACCGGTTCTTTCATCTGCGACATTTATTACGACGGGCAAACCCGTTTGGTTATGAGTGGCGGAAAGGGAGGTAAAGGTAACGCTAAGTTTACAACTTCAAGAAGGCATTGCCCACACTTTGCTCAAAAGGGCGAAAAAACCGAAGTAAAAAGGGTCAACCTTGAACTTAAAGTTATTGCGGACGTTGGGCTTATAGGATTTCCTAACGTTGGCAAATCAACGCTACTTTCTAAAATTTCGTCGGCAAAGCCAAAAATTGCTAATTATCATTTCACAACGCTATCGCCTAACCTTGGCGTAGTTAATTATTATGACGAAACTTTCGTTGCAGCGGATATCCCAGGGCTTATAGAGGGCGCGTCTAACGGGCTTGGTTTAGGCCACGAATTTTTACGCCATATAGAAAGAACAAGGCTACTTTGCCACGTTGTAGATATAAGCGGTATGGAAGGGCGCAACCCCGTTGAAGACTATAAAACAATAAACTTAGAACTTAAAAATTACAGTAAAAAACTTGCGTCGCTTAAACAAATAATAGTTCTTAATAAGTGTGACGTTTACGGGGCGGAAGAAAATATTAAAGAGTTCAAAAAGCGCGTTAAAAAATATAAAATTTTAACCGTTTCGGCTCTTACGGGCGACGGTAAAGAAGAACTTATCAAACTTCTTGCCGAATATCTAAAAGATATTCCAGCCTACGAGCCACAAGAAGACGAAGGCTTTACCTACGACAAAACGGTTAGTGACAGTTTTGAAATTTATATAGATGACGACGGTGCGTTTATCGTTGACGGCGACCTTGTTAAAACCCTTTCAAGAAACGTTGTTATAGACGATATGGACAGTATGGCATACCTTCAAAAAACCTTGCGAAACAAAGGCGTTATTAAAAAACTTAGAGAACAAGGTTGTAAAGACGGGGATACGGTAGTAATAGGCAATATCGAGTTCGACTTTATTGATTAACGACTACTTTAATAATAAAACGGTAAAAAATTAAAAAATAAAAATAGGAGAGAATTATGTTTACTTCAAAGCAAAGGAGCGTTTTAAGAAGTATGGCGCAAACTATCGAACCGGTTGGTCAAATAGGAAAGGGCGGTCTTAGTGAAAATATGATAAAAACCTTTTCACAAGCCTTAGAAGCGCGCGAACTTATAAAAATAACCCTACTTAATAATAGCGACGAAGACTTAAAGGAATTAGCCGTAGAACTTGCAAGTCAACTTTCGGCGGAAGTCGTATGCACGATAGGGCATAAAATAGTATTGTATAGGTATTCAAATAAAAAAGGAATTAACCACATAAAGTATTAAAAAAACGGCTTTACAGCCGTTTTTTATTTCTATAATTTTTAAGTTTTTTTTGCAAAAAATTTAAGGTAAACTGCTATTAGTAAAAAAATAGTTCCTATTAAAGCGTAAAATAATTTATAGTAAGTAATTGTGGAAAACAAGGTTAAAACCGCGCCCCACAAAAAAAATTTTTTAACGTTGCGTTTTACTAAAATAGAAGATAAAAGTTTTGTAAAGTTAATTTTTTGTTTATTTGGGATTTCAAAGTCGGGCAGTAAGTTTTTTTCTTTTAAGCCGTTATAAAAATCATTTGCGCTGTATAATTGCACCTTTTCAAAAAGGGGCGAAAATTCTTTTACTTTAACGTCGTAGTTTGATGAAAGTATTGCCGTTTTGTAGTTTTTTGGCGTTTGTTTATAAAAGTTTATACACGTTGTTAAAGTGGTTAAATCGGGCGAAAAAGTATAAAATAACACGGTTTTTTCATTTTTTAGATAAAAGGCGTTATTTTTAACTTCGTATTCTTTTTGCGCATTATCAAGATATGAAGATATTAGTTTTATAATTTTATCGTTTTGTAAAAAATACAAATATTCCTTAAAGGCTTGAATTTTTTTATTTTCTAACTCAATATCGGTTTTTTTGCGGTTTTTATAAGAAATTACCACTATGAAAAAAAAGGATATAATCATAGACAAAATAACGCTTAAAATTGTTGCGCTATAAACCGAATATATTTTTTGTTTTATGAGTGCGTAAAAAATAAAAAATGAAATTCCAAATATAAAAAGCCCGTCCAAAGCGGTTGAAAGTTTTAATTTATTCATAAACTAATTATTGCCAAAAAATGCGATTTCAAATACTTTTATTGACTAATTTAAGGCTTTTGTGTTAAAATAAAAATATGAAGATTGCTATTTTCGGCGGTTCTTTTAACCCCGTTCACAACGAGCATATAAAAGTGGTAAAAGGCGCGATTAACGAATTGAACCTTGATAAACTTATCGTGATGCCCACCTTTATTTCTCCGCATAAACAAAACGCCGAGTTCATCTCTTGCGAGCATAGGTTAAATATGCTTAAACTTGCATTTCAAGGCGAAAAAAGGGTTGAAGTAAGCAGTTACGAGATTGATAAGGGTGGTGTAAGTTACACCTATCAAACGATTGAGCATATAAAAAACCTATATAAAAACGCTGAAATTTATTTTATGCTTGGTAGCGATATGCTTGAAAATTTCCCTACTTGGAAAAATCCTGAAATTATATTAAAAAACGCAACGCTACTACTTACTGAACGCAGAAACGGCGAGTTTGACGACAGCGTGCTTATTGATAATATTTATAAAACTTTCGGCGCAAGGGTTAAAAAACTTAACGTTTACGGCGAAACTGTATCAAGCACTAAAATTAGGGTGTATAGTAAACTTGGGCTTTCGCTTGACGGTTTAGTTCCAAATAGCGTAAACGACTATATAGTAAGCAATTCGGTATATAAAACGGATAAGTATTACGAGTATATAAAAAAAACTCTCCCAGAAAAAAGGAGAGTTCACACCGCCGGTGTAATAATTTTGGCTATTACCTTAGCAAAACAACTTGGGGCTAACGTATATAAGGCGGAACTTTCAGCACTTTTACACGACGTAGCCAAGTATAAAGATATAAACGATTACAAAGACTGTATATTGCCAAACGATTTGCCAAGTGATATAGTTCATCAATTTTTAGGGGAATATATAGCGCGAAACGTACTTGGCGTTACTGATGAGGACGTTTTATCCGCTATAAAATATCACACGACGGGAAGATACGAAATGAGTACGCTTGAAAAGGTTATTTACGTTGCTGACCTAATCGAGCCTTCACGCAAGTTTAACGGGGTTGACGCTTTGCGTGAAGAAATAAAAAAGGACTTTAATAAAGGCTTTAAGATATGCCTTGAAGAAATAGTTGAGTTTCTTAAACTCAACGGTAAAGAAGTGTATGCGCTCACGTTAGACGCGCTTAAAGGAGAAAATTTATGAAATCTAATCAACTTGCAGAAATAGTTTTATCAGCCCTTAAAGAAAGAAAGGCTTTTGATATCGTAAAAATTAACGTTGAAGAAAAATCTTCGGTTGCCGATTATTTTATTATTGCGTCGGCGCGTTCGTCAACTCAGGTAAAGTCGCTTTCCGAACACGTTGAAAAGCGCGTGGAAGAAAATGGTTTTAGAGCGCTTAGAAAAGAAGGTATTACAGACGCAAGATGGATAATACTTGACTTTGGCGACGTAATAGTTCATTTATTTAACGACGAAACGAGATTGTTCTACCATCTTGAAAGGTTGTGGGGCGAGGGTGAAAAGATAGAAAATGAAGACTAAAATTTTAGTCTTTCTTCTTTTTCAACTACCGTTGCTTTAATAGGCAAGGTATCGTCAACTTTTTTACGCACTTTTTTTTGAGGCGTAACGTAATAGATTTTAGGAGCGCTTTTATTAGCGCTCTTTTTTTTGCTTTCAATTTTAGCGGTAATAATTTTTACTGCAATGCAAAAAATTAGGGTAAATAGGTAAATTAAAACAATAAACAATAATCCTTTCATAAAACGATTATAACTTTCTAAAAATAAAAATTATAAAATTTTTGGTGGTTTTATGTCGACGTGGGTATTATTTATCTAAAAATTAGCAATAATCCATATAAAAATTTAGGCACACGCCTTTTAAGGAGATTTTATATGGAAAATTTGGAAATTAAACAAGAAAACCCTCAAATAGAAGAAGTTAAATTAGAAGAAGTTCAAGGTAAAACGGAGGATATTTCGCTCGTAAAAGATTTTTTTATCAAAGATAACGGCTCTTCAAAAAAAGAATTAGCAAGTTTATTTGGTCAGAGCGAATATGAACTTCAAAAGGAATTTGGAAGTTACAAAGCCAAAAAAATATATAAAAGATTAAATATGTTTATAGACGGCAATTCCGCCCTTAAAGACGAAATTATATCAAAACTTGACCTTGCGTCTAAATACGCATTTTACGGTGTAACGGTGTTCCCACTTCACGTTCCGCTTGCTAAAAACCGCCTAAAAAATAGTGGGGTAAAAGTTAGGTCGCTCATAGGCTATCCATACGGGCTTGACGGGTATAAATGTGTTAAATATTCGTTAAAACAAACGGTTGAAAAGGGTGCTGACGAAATCGTTTTATCAATTCCGTCGTACGCCGTTAAAAACGGAGAGATTAAAGAACTTACAAGGTGGGTTAAAAAACTAAAAAAACACCTTAGAAAAAAACCGCTTACTCTTTCGCTTGACGCTACCTATTTAACCCTTGCCGAAATTGAAAACGCGGTAAATCAACTTTCAACCCTTGCAATTTCTGGTATCAACCTATTAGTAAATTCAGGCGTTGATAAAAATTTAATTGAAAGTGTGGTTAACGCCGTTAGTTCAAGGGCGCAAATAGAATATTTTTCAAACGTATGCTCAGCCGAAGACGCGGTTAGCGTTCTTTTAAGCGGTGTAAATATATTAACAACCTCGGCTTGCGAGCAAGTGGTTTTAGACCTTAATAAAAAAATTAACACTACTGGTTGTCAATCGCCTGAAAGTGTTGACAAAATCGACGAATAAGATTAAAATATAAGCGTTCTTTGAGGCGGAGTGAAATTCTCCACCGGCAGTAAAGTCTGCAAAGGCGCGTAAATCTGTATATGCGCCCCGATACGGTTAAATTCCGTAACCGACGGTATAGTCCGGATAGTAAAGGAGAGGGCGTTTCAAGGGATATTTATATCCCTTTTTCTTTTGCCCGCAAACGTTATGGTAAAACAAAAAAATGATTTTAGTGCAAAAACAATAGCAAAACTTGGCATTTTTACGGCGCTTTCGTTCGTGTTAACTTTTTTTGAGTTTCCTATATTTCCTGCCACCACCTTTTTGAAACTTGACTTTTCTAACGTTTTCGTTTTGATAGGCGGTTTTTCTCTTGGCACGGTGCACGGAATTGTAATTTTAGTAGTTAAAGAAGCGCTTTGCTTACTAAAAACTTCGACTGTTGTTGGGCAACTTGCAAACGTAATAATAGGTTTGTGTTACGTTTTAATACCCTTTTTGCTATACGATAAAAAAAGAAATTTCAAGCGCGCGTTACTCGGGCTTATTTTAGGCTCGGTTTTAATGAGTTTAGCGTCGCTACCTGTAAACCGCTATATAAATTTCCCACTTTACGGCGCACCTGACTTTATGTTTTTATCCCTTTGGGGTTACGTATTGTTTTTTAATCTTATAAAATCGATAGTTTTATCTTTATTGACCTTAATTTTGTATAAGCGAATAAAAATTTTAATAAATTTTTAATTTTATATAAAAATTAAAATATATATGGTATAATTAAACTATGAAATACATTTCAAAATCCCCAAAACAAACGCTAAATATAGGTAAAGAGTTTGCTAAAACCTTAAAAGGTGGTGACGTGGTTCTTCTTCACGGTGACCTTGGCGCTGGCAAAACGGCTTTTACAAAAGGTATTGCAAAGGGGCTTAGTATAAATAAAGAAATAACTTCGCCTACTTACGCTTATATGAACGATTACGGCGGAATTTTATATCATTACGACTGTTATAGGTTATCTTCTGGGGAAGATGCGGAGGCACTTGGTCTTACAGACTATTTTTATAGTGACGGAATTTGCGTTATAGAGTGGAGTGAAAATATAAAAAGCGTTTTACCTAAAAACACTATCAGCGTAACCATAAACAAAATCGACGAAAAAACAAGGGAAATAATTATATGAACTGTTTGGCTATTGATACGAGTGGAAACCATTTAACCGTGCTACTTATAAAGGGCGAAGAAGTTTATAAAAGCCACCTAAAAAACGCTTTTTGTAAACATTCTATAACGCTTATACCCGAAATTGAAAAAGTTCTTTCAAAAACCAACACGTCGCTTAGTGAGATTGACGTGTTTTGTACGTCGATAGGTCCAGGTTCGTTTACGGGGATAAGAATAGGCGTTTCAACCGTTAAAGCGCTTGCATATTCTTGTAAAAAAAAGGTTCTTGGCGTAACTTCTTTTCTATCTCTTGCATACAATAGTGAAGAAACCAAAGTTTTATCCGTGATTGACGCAAAGCACGACAACTATTACGTTTGCGGATTTGAAAATAAAAAAGTATCGTTGGCCCCTTGTTTTTTAACGGGCGAACAAGTTAAAAAACTATCTAAAAATTACCAAGTGGTATGCGACGGGGATATTGACCTTTTATACGTTAAAGGCGATTACGAAAACGGTTTTTACAAGGCGGTTATAAACAGCCTTGAAAACGCAACTTATAACGTAGAAGAATTACTTCCTTTATACGTTAAAAAAAGTCAAGCCGAGGAAGAGCGCAATGGTTAAGCCTATCAGTTATGAAATGCTTGAACAAATTGCCGAAATTGAAAGGGAAAGTTTTTCAAGTTTTTATAGTTTTAGCGTACTGAGTTCCACTATATCTTCTAAAACTTTTTTAGGACTTGCCGAAGTTGAAGGGGATACTGTAAAGGGGTATTTGCTTGCAACCGTTGTTCTTGACGAGGCTAATATTGACAAAATTGCCGTAAAAGAAATATATCGCAATCAAAAAATTGCCACCCTTTTAATTAATGAGTTTGAAAAAGTTTTGATAGAAAAAAAGGTTAAAGATATCTATTTAGAAGTAAGGCGTTCAAACCAAGTTGCAATAAAACTTTATAAATCACAAGGATATATAAACCTTTTCGAGCGTAAAAATTATTATGAAAATAAAGAAGACGCTTTGATTTTCAAAAAGAGTTTGTAAGGAGAAATTATAAAAACTACTGTTAACGGATTAGTTACGGAAGTTAAAGGGGAAGGTAAGAGTATTATTTTACTTCACGGCTACCTTTCTTCAAAGGAAAGTTTTATCTATCAAATAAACGCGCTTAGCAAGTTTAGAAAGGTTTACGCACCCGACTTATCTGGGTTTGGCGAAAGCCCCAAACTTCAACGTCCCTATTCTCTTGACGACTACGTTGAGGAAGTTTATAATTTCATAAATAGTTTAGGAATTGATAGTTACGACGTTTTGGCGCACTCTTTCGGTGGTCGCATTGCGCTTAGATTAGCGCTTAAAGATAAAAGGCTTGATAAACTTATCTTAACGGGTTCAGCGGGGTTAAAGCCCAAGCGTAGCGTTGGGTATTATTTTAAGGTTTATACCTATAAAGTCCTTAAACAAATTCTACCTAAAAAACTATTAAAGGGTTTTGGAAGTAAGGAATATAGAAGTTTAGACGGGGTTATGAAAAAAAGTTACCTTAAAATAGTTAACACCCATCAAGACCAAGAAGTTTCAAAAATAACTAACAAAACTTTTTTAATTTACGGCAGTAAAGATAAGTCAACCCCCTTATATATTGCTAAAAAGTTTAGTAAACTTATAAAAAATTCTACCCTTATAGTAATTAGCGGTGCAGGTCACTTTGCTTTTATCGACCAACCGCATTTATTTAACGTTTATCTCAAAGAATTTTTATTTGGAGATTAGATATGATTTATAATTTGATTAGCGACGTTTTGCCCATAGACGAACTGAAAACTATAACCGATATTTTTTCGGGTTATAGAATTTTAGGGTTTTGTTTAATAGGCGTTATAAACGCCGTTTTAATGATAATGATTTCGTATAGGTTTTTTCAAGCCATACAGCAATGCGGATACAAGGGCGGGCCTTATCTAAAATGGCTTAAAAAGCGCGACAACGCCTTTTTGACAAGGCTACTTATGGTTTCAATGCTATCGATACTTGGGTTTTTACTCGTAAATATGGCGTTTTCGTTTATCGACCATTTTATTGTTAAATACTTAGGTTTCGTAGTGTATTTTTTGTTTTTGATAACTTACTTTAAGGGCGAAAGAAAAAGAAAGTCTAAAACCCCTTTGGTATTAACCAAAAGGATGGTAAGGCTTATAGTTACCTTTGCATTGCTTACCATTTTATTAAGCGTTATTTTAATTTTACTTGTAAACTTTATTGCAGTTCCTTTTAGGGATAATCTTCTTGCCCAGTTTAGATACGCTATACTTTGCCTTTCGCCGATAACCGTTCCATATTTGGTATTATTAGCCTATGAAATTAACGAGCCGATAGAAAGGTCGATAAACAAAAAGTATTATATAAACTGCAAACAAACCTTAGATGGTAGAAGTGACCTTATCAAGATAGGTATTACGGGTAGTTACGGAAAAACTTCTGTAAAATATATCCTTTCAAGCATACTTTCCACAAAATACAAAGTTCTTGCAACGCCCGAATCGTACAATACGCCTATGGGCATTGCCAAAACGGTAAAAAGGTTGGAAGACGGGCACCAAATTTTCGTTTGTGAAATGGGCGCAAGAAGAGTGGGTGACGTTAAAGAAATATGTAGTATGGTTAATCACGACGTTGCCGTTATAACTGGTATTACCTATCAACACCTTGAATCTTTCGGCACGCTTGAAAACGTAATTAAAACCAAAAGCGAAATTTTAGGCGGTAATTTTAAGGGTGACGCGTTTATTTCTTCCGACAATAAATACGCGGTTGAAATTTACAAAAAAGCAAAAACCACCAAATACCTTGCAGGGCTTGACAAAAATAAAAACTCTTTTATATACGGTGAAAACGTTAAAATTAGCGAAAGCGGAACCGAATTTACTATTGTTATGGGCGAAGAAAAGGTCGACGTTAAAACCGCGCTTTTAGGTAAAACGGCGGTTCAAAATATAATTTTAGCGTCAGCCGTTTGTGTAAAACTCGGATTAACTTTAACTGAAATTGCAAGCGCAGTAGGTAGGCTTGAACAAATTCCGCATAGGCTTGAACTTATAAAGGCTGAAAACGGAGTTTTAGTGGTTGACGACGGGTATAACAGTAACCCCGAAGGCACTAAGCAAGCGATAAAACTTCTTAAAAATTTCAGCGGTAAAAAGTTTGTTGTAACGCCTGGTATGGTTGAACTTGGCCACGCTGAAAGCGGATTTAACTATAAACTTGGCGAAATGCTTGCAAGCATTTGCGACGGGGTAATTTTAGTAGGTAGAAGTGGCAGTTTGCAAATTAGAGAGGGGCTTTTAAGTAAAGACTATCCGTTATCTAATATCTATATGGTAAAAACGCTAAACGAGGCAAAACAACTTCTAACTGATATTGTTAAGGCGGGCGACGTAGTTCTTTTCGAAAACGATTTACCAGACTTTTTTAACTAAAATTTAATATACTTTGCGATAAATTAAAAAAACACCAAAGCAAAAAAAATATGCGGAGGTGTTTTATTTATGAAAAATATTTTAGTTTTTTACGGCGGAAAGTCTTGCGAGCATGACGTTTCAGTCATAACAGGCGTTTTAACGCTAAATTCTATTGATAAAAATTTATATAATCCTATCCCTATATACCTTTCGCGCTCAGGCGTTTGGTATACGGGGGATGCGCTTTTCGACGTTTCCTTTTATAAAAACTTTCAAGAAAAGCAACTTAAAAAAGTAACTTTATCGGCAGGCGAAAACGCGCTTTATATAAAGGGCAGAAAACTTAAAAAACTTTGTAACGTGTATTCGGCAATTAACTGTATGCACGGGCTTAACGGAGAAGACGGAAGTTTATCGGGCTTACTAAAACTACATAATATACCGCTTGCAAGCCCCGATATGTTTGGAAGTTCGCTTGCAATAGATAAAGAATACACTAAATCGGTGCTAAAAGGCTTAGGTGTAAAAAGGCTTGATTATATTAAAGTTACCGAAAATAACTACTATAAAAATAAAGAGCAAATAATTAGCGAGATTGAACAAAATTTAGGGCTAAACGTTATCGTAAAACCTGCCAACTTAGGTTCGAGTATAGGCATATCTTCTGCTTGCGACAAACCGTCGCTTATAAAAGCGCTTGAAAGCGGTTTTTTGTATGACGATAAAGTAATTATAGAGAAAAAACTTACGAGTTTTATAGAACTAAATTGCGCTTGTTATTTAGGAAAAGACGGTGTAGTCGTATCCCAAGTTGAACGCCCCGTTTCAAGTGGCGAATTTTTATCCTTTAAGGAAAAATACGAAGGGTTTAAGGGTGGCGGTGAAAGAGAGTTTCCTGCTAAAATCCCCTTAAAAACGGCTGAAAAAATTCGTGAAATCACAAAAAAAGTATATCAAAGCCTTGATTTTTTTGGTATAATTCGAGTTGACTATCTTCTTGAAGATAACAAAATTTACCTTAACGAAATAAATACCGTGCCGGGCTCACTTTCTTATTATTTGTTCACCGAAACGCTAAAAGGGTTTACGAATATTTTAACTGAAATTATAGAACTGAGTGTTGAAAGGTATTCAAAATACTCGTCAAGAAAGTTTGACTATAAGTCGTCGGTATTAAATATACAAGGTGTTAAGGGCGGAAAACTTAAAAATAATTGACGAAATATTTTAAGTGTTGTATAATAATTTTGAGATGGCCGTACTGCTGCGGGGGCGTTGTGCCAACGAGGAAAGTCCGAGCTTCACAGTAGCAGGGTGCCAGTTAACGGCTGGTGAAGGTGACTTTAAGGAAAGTGCAACAGAAAATAACCGCAAACTTTTAGTTTGTAAGGATGAAAAGGCGAGGTAAGAGCTCACCGTTCCCTTGGTAACAAGGGAAGCCGTGTAAACCCCACCCGAAGCAAGATAGGAATATAAGAACTACGTGGCTACGACGCTTATATTCGTTTTATTCGCTTGAACCTATCGGTGACGGTAGGTCTAGATAGATAGCAGTATTAGATGACAGAACTCGGCTTACACGCCATCTCAATTATAGCCCTTATAAGCATCGTTATACTTCGTTTCTGCTTAGTTTATGGACTTCGATGACCGACAAGGTCAATCTCACCCCATAAACTTCGCGAGCCTTGTCTAACTTGCTTCTAAGGGCTATAATTTTTTAACCACTACTTTGTGTCGAGCCTTGCCTAACTTGTAACTAACGACTTATTCTAAATAAAAAAAGCACGGATAATCCGTGCTTTTACATTTTATTAAACGTTAAATCTAAATAGAACTACGTCGCCGTCTTTCATAACGTAATCTTTGCCTTCTGAACGAACTTTGCCAAGTTCTTTTGCTTTGGTGTAGTTACCGCATTCGAGAAGAACTTGCCAGTCAACTACTTCGGCGCGGATAAAACCCTTTTCAAAATCAGTATGAATTTTGCCTGCCGCTTGTGGTGCTTTCGTACCTTCTTTAATAGTCCAAGCGCGCGTTTCGGGTTCGCCAGACGTTAAATAACTAATAAGTCCAAGTAGGCGGTAACTTGCTTTAACAAGCCTATTAAGACCGCTTTCTTTAAGACCTAAATCGTCTAAAAACATTTGTTGTTCGTCGGGTTCAAGTTCGCTAATTTCTTCTTCGGTTTTTGCTGAAATTATAAGCGTTTCGCTACCGTCACTTAAAGCAAAGTCTTGAACTTTTTTAGCAAGTGGAATTTCGCTTATATCTTTGGCAATATCGTTTTCAGAGATATTCGCCGCGTAAATTACCGGCTTTGAAGTTATTAAAAACAAACCGTCAACGTACTTTTTCTCTTCTTCGTTAAACTCTAAACTTCTAACGGGCTTTTCGCTTTCAAGCGCAGTTAAAATTCTTTTTAGAAGTTCGCTTTCAACTTGATACTTTTTATCCCCCGTTTTTATCATAGAAACCGCCTTATCGTAGCGTTTTTGAACACTTTCCATATCCGATAAGATAAGTTCTAAATTGATTGTTTCAATATCGCTAATCGGGTCTACTTTACTTTCAACGTGCACTACGTTATCGTCTTCAAAACATCTAACAACGTGAACGATAGCGTCAACTTCTCTTATATGCGACAAAAATTTATTGCCAAGCCCTTCGCCTTTCGACGCGCCCTTTACAAGCCCTGCAATATCGACGAACTCAATAGTTGCAGGCGTAACTTTTTTACTTTGGTAAAGTTCGGCAAGTTTGTTAAGCCTTTCGTCAGGCACGGCAACTACGCCCACGTTTGGTTCAATGGTGCAAAAGGGAAAATTCGCCGCCTGAGCACCCGCGTGAGTTATTGCGTTAAAAAGTGTAGATTTACCAACGTTGGGAAGACCAACTACGCCAAGTTTCATAAAAAACTCCTAACATCTAATTTGATTTTATTATTATAGCAAATTTTAACATTATTTTCAAACTTTTTAGGCTGTAAGATTAAAAATAATTGCAGTTATATAAAAAGTGTGGTAAAATTAGCGTATGGATTACAAAAGTTATATTGCAAAAAATTTAAGTATTGACGGGGTTGCGGAATTAGAGATTTACGAACTCATTTCCCTTCCGCCAGATAACTCTATGGGTGACTTTGCGCTTCCTTGCTTTAAGTTTGCAAAAGTTATGCGAAAGTCGCCTATAATGATAGCCGAAGAACTATCTAAAACCTTTCCCGTTGGCGAAGTAATAGTTAAAGTTACGGCTGTAAACGGCTATCTTAACTTCACGGTTAATAGAAGTGAAAGGGCAAAAAAAGTTCTTAGCGAAGTTTTATCAAAAGGCGAGAACTACGGTTCTTCTAACGTTGGCGAAGGTAAAACCGTTTGTATTGACTATTCTTCAATAAACGTTGCAAAACCTTTTCATATAGGGCATTTATCAACTACCGTTATAGGTGGCGCGCTTTATAAAATTTACAAAAAACTTGGCTACAACGTAGTTGGTATCAACCACCTTGGCGATTACGGTACGCAGTTTGGTAAACTTATTTACGCTTATAAAGAGTGGGGCAACCGTGAAGAAGTTGAAAAGGGCAGAGTTAAAGAACTTATGCGCCTTTACGTTAAATATCACGACGAGGCTGAAAAAAACCCCGCGCTTGACGATAAGGCAAGAGAGTATTTCAAACTTATTGAAACGGGCGACAAAGAGTGTAACGAACTTTTCAAGTGGTTCAAAGAACTTACCTTAATCGACGTTGAAAGGGTATATAAACAACTCGGCGTTACCTTTGATAGTTACGCTGGCGAAAGTTTCTTTAACGATAAAATGGCACCTGTAATTGACGAACTTTCAAGTAAAGGCTTACTCGTTGAAAGTGACGGTGCAAAAATAGTAGACCTTGAAAGTTACAATATGCCACCTTGCTTAATACTTCGTTCGGACGGGGCGTCACTTTACGCAACGCGCGATTTGGCGGCGGCTATTTACCGTAAAAACACTTACGATTTTGACAAGTGCTTATACGTAGTTGCTTACCAACAAAATTTACACTTTAAGCAGTTTTTCAAAGTTCTTGAACTCATGGGCAAACCTTGGGCGAAAGATATGGTTCACGTTGCTTTCGGTATGGTTTCGCTTGAAGAAGGCACTATGTCTACAAGAAAGGGTAAAGTAGTATTTTTGGAAGACGTTATAAATAAATGTTGCGAAAAAGCCCTTTCGATAATCAACGAGAAAAATCCCGACCTTGAAGACAAGGAAGAAACGGCAAAAGCAGTAGGCACGGGCGCGGTTATATTCGGCGCGCTTTCAAGCGGTAGAATTAAAGATATAGTATTTTCTTACGACAAAGTTCTTAACTTTGACGGGGAAACAGGACCATATTGTCAATACACTTACGCAAGAGCGTCAAGCGTTATGAAAAAGGCGGGCGAGTTTAATACTTACACCGTTCCCAAAACCCTTACTGACGACGAATACGCTTTAATTAGCACCCTTGCATCGTATAGTGAAACGATAAATCTTTCGGCTGAAAGATACGAGCCAAGTATTATTACGAGATACGCAGTCGACCTATCCGAAGCGTTTAACAAATTCTATTTTGACTGTAAAATTCTTGGCGAAAACGAAGAAGTTAAAAACTTCCGCTTAGCGCTTACTTTGGCTACTAAAACGGTGCTTAAAAACGCGCTTTCATTACTTGGAATAAAAACACCGGAGAAAATGTAACGTGAAAAAACTTATTATTTTTGATTTAGACGGAACTTTACTTGACACTATTGAAGACATACGCTACACCATAAACGTCGTGCTTGAAAAACACGGCTATAAGACGCTTAATACCCAAGAGGTGTTAAAATGCGTGGGTTACGGCGCAAAGCAACTCGTATATCTTGCGGCAGGCAAACCCGACAAAGAAACGCACGAACTTCTTTTTGAAGAATACGTTCCACTCCAAAAAGCAAGCGACAATTTGTTAACCCATTTATACGACGGGCTTGACGCTGTGCTTTTAACCTTAAAACAAAAAGGTTATAAACTTGCTATCGTTTCGAATAAGCCTGACAGCGTTACTCAAATAGTAGTTGAGCAAAAACTTAAAAAATACGGGTTTGATTTCGTAACCGGAAACCGCCCCGAACTATTTAATCCTAAGCCCGATAAGTCGTGCGTGGAATACTGTTTATCAAGTTTAGGCATCGATAAAGAAGACGCGCTTTTTATAGGCGATAGTGAAGTTGACGTTCAAACTTTTATCGGCGCAGGTGTAGACGGTATCGGCGTAACTTGGGGGTTTAGACCTAAACTTATGCTTGAACAAGCGGGTTGTAAAAATTTTGCAGATAACGCAGAAGAACTTTTAGAATTGATTTGTAAAATGTAATTAAGGAGAACTTATGAAAAATTTTTTTAGTGAATTTAAGAAGTTTATAACTCGCGGTAACGTGCTTGATATGTCTGTCGGCGTTGTCGTTGGTGGCGCGTTTACGGGTATAGTTAACGGTTTAACTAACAACGTACTTAAACCCGTTATCAACTGGATAATTTCTTTAATATTGAAAGGTGACGGTTTGTCTGGCGCAATTACGATGTTATCGCCGTCTTATATTGACGGAACGCTCGACCTTGCATCTTCAATCTATATCGACTGGGGCGCATTTATAAGCGCAATTATTAACTTCTTGCTTATTGCTTTCGTACTCTTTACCGTCGTAAAAGTTATGAACCAAATAAACAGCGGTTGGGCTGATATGAAAAAAGAAGCCAAAGAAATGACTTCGAAAGAAGTTGTTGAACTTAGAAAGCAAGGAAAATCACGCAAAGAAATTAAACTTATCTTAAAAGAAAGAAAAGTTGAAATGGAAAACAAGAAAAAACTTGCCGAAGAAGAAGCAAAAAAGAACGCTCCGCCTACAACCGAGCAACTTTTAGCCCAAATTCTTGAAGAACTTAAAAATGATAAAGTTTGATAAATTGTTTTATACAATGAAGAAAAAGGCGTGTCTACCTATCGCCTTAGAGAAATTGTGTTTTAGAGAGTAAAATGGTTAGAAGATTAAAAAAGCACTCGTTTGAGTGCTTTTTTTAATCGTATAAATCTTTTACTGATTGAGCCGTTTCAATAACGGCTTTTTTAAGTTTTTCAGGAGATAAAACTTTAATTTTATTTCCAAACGATAAGATTTTAGCGGTTAAATAGTTAGATACGGGCAATTTAACGCTTGCGGTGATTTTTCCGCTTTGAGATACTGAAATTTTGTCAACGCCAAGCCATTCTTCAACGTCTGCGCGGATACTATTATCAAGCAATAGGTCGATATCTTCGGGCGTATCGTCGTAAAACTTAGATAAAATGGATTTTACGTCTTCCGTTTGGCGTTTTTCAAACTTTTCGTTAAGTAGCATAATTTTTTCAATTCGCCCAACCTTAAATAGCCTAAACGTTTGCCTTAACCTACAATATGCGTAAACGTACCAAAGCCCTTGTTTAAGAATAAGCGTTTGCGGTTCAATTTCACGGGTGGTGGGCTCACCGTCACGGTCGCGATAGGAAATTAAAAGGGAAACGTTTTCTTCAATTGCTTTTTGAATTATTTTTATCGTTTCACCATACACGTCCCCCGTGCCCCAGCCAGACCCGTCAATTATTAAATTGCCAAAACTTATATGTAATTCGCTATCGTTTTGTTTAGAGATAGAACCTATTTTGCTAATTGCCGTATCGAGAACTGACGAGCCGAGTTCGTTGTTAATTTCAGTTAGCGTTTGAATAACCTTTTCGCTTTCTTCTTCCGTTAAAAAGTTGGCTGGAATTTTATAACTGGCTGAAATTGCGTAACCGCCGTTGCGCCCGCGCACGTTATAAATAGGAACGTCGCAAAGTGACAATTCGTCAATATACCTATATACAGTGCGGAGAGAAATTTCGTATCTATCAGCAATGTATTTAGCCGAAACCTTTTTACGAGAGAGTAGTAAAAACAAAATTTTAAGCATCATTTGATATTTCATATTTATAACCTCACAGCAATAATATTGTAACTTATTGCCAAACGCTTGTCAATATTTACTTAAAATTTCAATTATTTTATCGGTCCCTGCATTTATATTTGCATTTTTTAGTTTTGATAGTATTAAATTTTTATCTTTAATTAGTTTATCAATTTCAAAAATAAAAGTTTTATCGGTAAGGTTTTCTTGTGGAAGGTAGTTTACAAGCCCCTTTTTATAAAAGAATTCGGCGTTTTCAATTTGGTCCCCGCGTGACTCTTGTTTTGGTAGCGGAATAAGTAGGGTTGGTATTTTAAGAGATAAAAGTTCAAACAAAGTATTAGAGCCAGCCCTTGATATAGAGATATCTGCTATGGCGTAAGCGTCTTTCATGTCGGTAAACTCAGTTTGATAATAACCCTTTATAAAAGTGCTTGTTAAATTGCCTTTACCTACGATATGAAGAACGTTATATTTTTTAGTTAACTCTCGTGCGTTTTTAACAGTTATTTCGTTAATTGCTTTTGCGCCCATAGAACCACCCGTTATTAGTAGGGTGGGCTTATCCGCTGAAAAGCCGTATTTTTTTAGTGATTGTTCTCGGCTACCTAAAAACAGTTCTTTTCTTATAGGCGGGCCTACCGCCACGCCGTTAGAAACTGATTTTGCGGTGTCTTCAAAAGTGGTTAAGGTTAGCGCCGAAAAGCGTGACGCTATTTTGTTAGCAAGCCCAAGCGTTAAGTCGGATTCGTGAATAATTACTGGAATTTTAAGCAATTTGGACGCTATCGTTACAGGTAGCCCCACGAAACCGCCTTTTGAAAACACTACGCTTGGTTTAAGTTCTTTTAGTATTTTTTTGGCTGAGTTTACGCTTTTAATAAGCAAAAAGGGAATTTTTAAGTTGGATAGCGATAAACTGCGTTTAAGTTTTACGGTGGGAATTTCATAGTAAGGCAAGTTTTTTTCTTTAACTAAACGCTTTTCAATACCGTCAACGCTACCTATATAGTAAATATTATCAAAATGCTTTTTTAGTTCTTCGGTTAAAGCAAAATGCGGGGTGCAATGCCCAGCCGTTCCGCCACCTGTTAAAACGATTGTTTTCATAGTAATATTTTATGCAAAAAGATAAAATTATTGAATAAATCGGTTGAAAATTTTGGTGGTTGGTAGTATAATAAAAACAATTAGCAAAAGGAGTTTTACTATGAATACGATTTTAGTTACCGGCGGTGCTGGATACATAGGTAGCCACACCGTAATTGAACTTATAAAAGCAGGTTATAAAGCAGTTATTGTTGACAATCTTTCAAACAGTAAAGAAGAGTCAGTTAAACGCGTTGAAAAAATAGTTGGTCAAAAAATCCCCTTTATTAAAGCGGATATTTTGGATAAAGACGCGATTAGGAAAATCTTTACCGATTATCAAATTGACGCGGTTATTAACTTTGCAGGTTACAAGGCGGTTGGTGAGTCCGTTCAAAAACCTATCGAGTATTATCACAACAATATAGGCGGTTTGATTGCGCTTGTTGAAGTTATGAAGGAATTTAACTGTAAAAACTTAGTATTTTCTTCTTCCGCAACCGTTTACGGCGACCCTGCAAGCGTTCCTATCCGTGAAGATTTCCCTTTATCTACGACTAACCCATACGGTAGCACCAAGTTGTTCATAGAGTATATATTAAAAGACCTTTACAAATCGGATAATTCTTGGAATATTGCAATACTTAGATATTTCAACCCCGTTGGCGCGCACGAGTCGGGCACGATAGGTGAAGACCCGAACGGTATCCCAAACAACCTTTGCCCCTACATTACGAAAGTTGCCGTAGGCAAACTACCGTATCTTAACGTTTTCGGCGGTGATTATCCCACCAAAGACGGTACGGGGGTGAGAGATTTTATTCACGTTGTCGACTTAGCGGTAGGTCACGTTTTATCGGTAAATAAACTTCTTCAAAAATGCGGTTTATTTATAGTAAATCTTGGAACGGGTACGGGTTACAGCGTTCTTGATATGGTAAACGCTTTCTCTAAAGCCTACGGCAAAGAAATACCTTATAAAATTGCACCCCGTCGCCCCGGCGATATTGCAGAGTGCTACGCCGACCCAACTTACGCCTTTGAACTTTTAGGCTTTAAGGCTAAAAAGACGCTTGATGATATGTGTCAAGATGCACTTAGGTGGCAAATCAATAACCCGCAAGGTTATGGAGAATAAAATAAAATCAAAAAAGTAGCGATTATATCGCTACTTTTTTATTATTAAAAGGTTGTTTTTATCTACTAAGCAAACGCCCATATAAAGTGCGGTGGACGCTCCGCACAAAACGTCAATTATCCTTTGTTTTAGTTTAGCGTTAGTGCCGTTAAAGTTTACTATTGCGGGGTTTTCACGCAGATAATTGATAATTTCCAAACAGTCGTCAGTACAAGTGGGGGTAAAAACTTTTACGTCTTTCGTGCCGTTTGTTTCGTAAACGGTATTCAAATTTTAATACCTTTTTCCAAAGATTTTACTGCCAACTCTTATCATATTACTACCTGCTTTAACGCAAAGAAGATAGTCGCCGGACATACCTAAGGATAAATGCTCAAAATTATATTCTTTTCTAAAATCGTCGTAAACCTTTCTAAGTTTGGTTGCAAGTGAAAACAAAAAGTCTTGGTCTTGGCTTTCAGGCAACATAGCCATAAGCCCTTTAACTCTAACGCCTTTTACGTTTTTAGAGTAAGATAAAACGCTTTTAAGTTCGCATAAATCAAAGCCGTGTTTTTGCTCTTCAACTCCCATATTAACTTCTAACAAAACGTCTTGACAAACGCATTTGTTTACCGCTTGACGTGAAATTTCTTCAAGTAGAGAAAGACTATCTACACTATGTATTAGGTGGCATTTACCTACAAGGTATTTGACTTTATTTTTTTGCAAACTACCTATAAAGTGGTAGTTTACAGGCTGAGTTACAAGGGGGTATTTATCCTTAAACTCTTGGGCGCGGTTTTCAGCCACGTCGTTAAGCCCAGCAGTTATCGCTTTATTTATAACGTCTACGGGAACGAACTTGGTCGCGCCTACTAATGTTACCTTTTCGCCGTAGGGATTACCGTTTTTAATTTCTTCTAAAACCGAACGTAAATTTTTCTCTACCATAAAATTTAAGGAGTTTTAGTGAACTAAAACTCCGCTCCTTAAAATTTACTGCGAATCTTTTCCGATAACCGAAACCGAAGCGGTCAAGTCAATCAAAACTCAGCCAAAGCTACCTTATGGCACACGGCTATGCCGTTTAGTGCTGCTATATTCCTATCCTGACACGGTTCGCGGGTTGCCGTTGCATAAGACCTTAACGTCAACGCTTTTTTTGAAATTCAGCCTTCCATAACGGAAACCTCGAAAGACGTTCAACCTTGCTATAGCGGATTGCAAGTTACAGGGCACCGCTAACTCCCCGTCTATCGCAGTAGTATTATTTTATAATAAAACTTTGAAATAATCAAGCATTTAGTAATAAAATTTAAGCCGTTTCACTTTACTTAAATAATAAAATTTGTTAAAATATATAAAGTTAAGTCTTAAATTGTCTTAAAATTAAGGAGTTGTTATGTATAAAAAGGTAGAAACCAACCTTAACTTTCTTGACAGAGAGAAAGAAATTATAAAGTTTTGGGAAGAAAACGACGTTTTCAAAAAGAGTATTGACAAAAACGAGGGAAACCAAGAGTTTTGTTTTTACGACGGTCCGCCAACGGCTAACGGCAAACCGCATATAGGGCACGTATTAACGCGTGTTATGAAAGACATAATTCCCAGATACCAAACTATGAAAGGAAAGCACGTTTTAAGAAAGGCGGGCTGGGATACTCACGGTCTTCCCGTAGAACTTGAAGTTGAAAAGAAACTCAATTTAGACGGAAAGCAAGATATTGAAAAATACGGTATCGAACCGTTTATTAAAGAGTGCAAAAACTCCGTTTTCAAATACACCAAAGAGTGGAAAGAAATGAGCGACCGCTTGGGTTACTGGTGCGATATGGATAACCCTTACGTTACCTATCACGACGATTATATTGAGTCTGAGTGGTGGGCGCTTAAAAAGATTTGGGAAAAGGGTCTTTTATACAAAGGTTATAAAATCGTTCCTTACTGTCCGCGTTGTGGAACAGCCCTTTCTTCGCACGAAGTTGCACAAGGCTATAAAGACGTAACTGAAAAATCAGTATACGTTAAGTTTAAGGTAAAAGGCAAAGAAAACGAATATTTCTTGGCGTGGACAACTACGCCGTGGACTCTTCCGTCTAACGTTGCGCTTTGCTTTAACGCCAACGAAGACTATGCTAAGATTAAAGCCGAAAACGGCGAAGTTTATATTCTTGCAAACGCATTAGTTCCTAAACTTTTTGAAAATTATGAAACGTTGTCGGTTGAAAAGGGTAGTTACTATCAGTTTGCCGAATACGAACCGCTTTATAACTTTGCAACGCTTGAAAAAAATAAAAAAGCATACGTTTGCGTAACTGACGACTACGTTACGATGGACGACGGTACGGGTATCGTTCACAACGCGCCTGCGTTCGGTGAGGACGACTCTCGCGTTTGCCAAAAGTATGACGTTTCGTTCGTAAACCTTGTAGACACGCGCGGTAAAATGACCGAAGAGTGCGGGTTTATTAAAGGCGTTTTCGTAAAAGACGCGGACAAACTTATTATTGAAGACCTTGAAAAGCGCGGGCTTATGTTCAAGGTTATGGAATTTACTCACAGTTATCCTTTCTGCTGGCGTTGTAACACTCCGCTTATCTACTACGCAAGGTCGAGTTGGTTTATTAAAACCACCGCCGTTAAAGATAGAATTATAGCGTCTAACAACTCGGTTAACTGGATGCCTGAAACTATTAAGTCGGGTAGAATGGGTAACTTCCTTGAAAACATTATCGACTGGGGCTTATCTCGTGAAAGATACTGGGGAACTCCGCTTCCCGTTTGGACTTGTGAAGAGTGTGGCAACGTTCACGTTATAGGTTCAAGGCAAGAACTTAAAGAACTTTGCGGAATTAGCGGGGATATTGAACTTCACCGCCCGTATATTGACGAGCCTACCTTTAAGTGTAAGTGCGGTGGCGATATGAAAAGAGTTAAAGACGTTATCGACTGTTGGTTTGACTCTGGTTCAATGCCGTTTGCACAACTTCACTATCCTTTTGAGAATAAAGAACTTTTTGAAAAACAATTCCCTGCTGACTTTATTAGTGAGGCGATTGACCAAACGCGCGGTTGGTTCTATACGTTGCTTGTAATTTCCACCTTGCTTTTTGATAAAGCGCCTTTCAAAAACTGTATAGTTTTAGGTCACGTTAACGATAAAAACGGTATAAAAATGAGCAAGCACATAGGTAACGTAGTTGACCCGTGGACCGTGCTTGACAAACAAGGGGCTGACGCGGTTAGATGGTATTTCTACACGGGTAGTGCTCCGTGGCTTCCGTCAAGATTTTATGAAGAAGCGGTATCCGAAGCGCAAAGAAAGTTTATGGGAACGCTTTGGAACGCATACGCTTTCTTCGTTTTATACGCCGATATCGACAAGTTTAACCCCGCCCTTTACGACGTTAATAAGATTAAACTTTCGGTAATGGATAAGTGGATACTTTCAAAACTCAACACTTTAATTAAAGAAGTTGACGAAGGGCTTGAAAATTATCAAATTTTTGAAACTTCAAGATTACTTCAAGAGTATGCAGACGAACTTAGTAACTGGTATATTCGTCGTGGTAGAGAAAGATACTGGGGTAGCGAGTGGACTGACGATAAAATTTCGGCATACACCACTTTATACACCGTTCTTACCACCCTTTGCAAACTTTCAGCACCTTACGTTCCGTTTATGACTGAAAGTATTTATCAAAACTTAGTTCCCGCTTTCTATAAAGACGCGCCCATTTCAGTTCACCTTTGTTCTTTCCCTGAGTACAACGCTGAAATGGTAGATAAAGCGCTTGAAGACGGTATGAAAGTTGTTCTTGATATCGTAGTTTTAGGTAGGGCAACGAGAAACTCGTCTAACATCAAAAACCGTCAAACGCTTTCTAAACTTTACGTTGCAACCGAAAAGGCAAGCGCGTTAACACCAGAACTTTTATTGATAGCGAAAGACGAACTTAACGTAAAAGAAATTGAAATTTTAACCGACGCTAAGGGCTTTATTTCCTACAAACTCAAACCGCAACTTAAAACGCTTGGTCCTAAATACGGCGCAAAACTTGGTCTTATTAGAAATTTCCTTGAAACGTGTGACGCGTCAAAGGTTGTTGAAACGGTTAAGTCGGGAAGTTCTTATAAAGTTGAACTTGGCGGTCAAGAAATTGAGTTCACTATTGACGACCTTCTTATTTCGTCTGAGAGTAAAGAAGGGTTCGTTTCGGCGAGCGAAAACGGTGTAACCGTTGTTCTTGATACCACTATCACCAAAGAACTTTTATACGAAGGCATCGAAAGAGAAATCGTTTCCAAAATTCAAACAATGAGAAAGGAAGCGGGTTTTGAAGTGACTGATAGAATTAACGTTTACTTTAACGCAAGTGGTGATGCGCTTAACGTTATTAGCCAAAATTCAAACCAAATAGCAAGTGGCGTTTTAGCAGTTAGCGTTTCGATTAGTGACGACGTTAAGGGCTACGCAAAAGAGTGGGATATTGCAGGTAGCAAAGTAATTATCGGAGTAGAAAAAGTTTAATGGTTCTTGCTGATAAATGGTTAGACTACGAAATTATCGCAACGGGTGACGGGTATAAGTTAGAGCGTTGGAAAGACGTAACTCTTCTTCGTCCCGACCCGCAGGTAATTTGGAAGACTGACTTTGATATGAACAACTATAAAGACTTAAACGCCAAGTATATCCGTAGCGAAACAGGTGGCGGTAGGTGGGAAACTTATCGCAATATGCCTGAAAAGTGGACTATTTCTTACGGCGACTTAAAGTTTTTAATAAAGCCTATGGGCTTTAAGCATACAGGTTTATTCCCCGAACAAGCAGGAAACTGGGAAAAGATGATGGCGCTTATAAAAGGCGCTAACCGTCCTATAAGCGTACTTAATCTGTTTGCTTATACGGGTGGCGCAACCGTTGCTTGCTTGAAAGCGGGCGCGTCCGTTTGCCACGTTGACGCGGCAAAGGGTATGGTGGAGCGTGCCGGTGAAAATTGTAGGCTTTCAGGCGTTGGTGAAGGAAAGGTAAGGTTTATTATTGACGACTGCTTGAAATTCGTTCAGCGCGAAATAAGAAGGGGCAGGAAATACGACGCTATTATTATGGACCCCCCAAGTTTTGGTAGAGGTCCTGGTGGCGAAACTTGGAAGATAGAAAACGAACTTTATAATCTCGTTAAAATTTGCGCTCAGGTTTTAAGTGATAACCCTTTATTCTTCTTAATAAACAGTTACACAACGGGCTTGCAACCACAAGTTCTTAAAAACATATTAACGCTACTTTTACCACAACAAGGGTATAGGGTAGACGCGTACGAAGTAGGGCTTCCAACTCGTGAAAAAATTGCTTTACCTTGCGGTTGTTCGGGGCTTTGGAGGACGGATAATTAAGTTATGGAAAACATTATTTTATTTGAAGACAATCATATAATAGTGGCGTTAAAACCACAAAATATGCCTTCGTGTGATGATGAAAGCAAAGATTTATCACTTCTTACTTCTCTTAAAGAAATGATAAAGGAAAGGGATAATAAGCCCGGCAACGTTTATCTTGGCTTAGTTCATAGGCTTGATAGACCTACGGGTGGCGTTATGGTTTTTGCTAAAACGTCTAAGTCGGCTGGTAGGCTTTCGGAACAAATGAAAACGGGTGACTTTGAAAAGATTTACTATACCGTTTTAGTTGGAATTTTAGATAAAAAAGAACAAACGCTAACTAACTACCTTAAAAAGAACCCTATAACGAATACCGTTTACGTTTGCGGTCAAACGGTAGAGGGGGCTAAAAAAGCCGAACTTTCCTATAAAGTTATTGAAGAAAAGGCGGGGCTTTCCTTCGTTAAAGTTAAACTTCATACGGGTAGAAGCCATCAAATAAGAGTTCAAATGGCAAACCTTGGCTATCCCGTTTACGGCGATATGCGTTACGGTGGAGAAAACGCAGTTAAAGGGCATCTTGCGCTTTGGGCGTCGTCACTTTCGTTTACTCACCCGGTAACTAAGGAAAGGCTTTGTTTTAAGGCGGAACCGCCTAAGGAACTTTCGCCTTGGAAGGCGTTTGATACGTCCGCGTCACTTAAAATAACTTACTAATAAAAAACACCTCGAAATTCGAGGTGTTTTCATTTGTTAAAATAGGAGTTTATAAAGCCCTAAACACATTAAAATTATTGAAGGTGTTTTGCTTTCTTTTTTAATTCTTTTAGATAGTTTTTCAGCAAGAAATAGCGCAAGTATTAACAGTATTACGTGGAAAAAAGTTATAAACAAGGCAACGAAAATATAGTTAAAACCACTTGCCGTTAAAGAAAATGAACCGACTGCACCGTCCAGACCGATGGAAAATCCAACGAGTAACGACTGTTTTAATGAAAATTTTTCTAACCGTTTAATTTCATTTTTTTTATTTTTGAAAATACCCGTTAAACCTACTAAAAACAGTATAATTCCGCCTAAAATTTCAGCATAATTTTTCAAAAAATTGCCTAAAATCTTACCTAAGGACGAGCCTGTCAAACAAAGTATAAAAACAGCAGTTGCAACGCTTAAAACACATTTTACTCCGCCCTTTGATTTCATTAAAAGCGCAAGTCCGCAAAAGAAAGAATCGGCGCTAACGGAAAGCGCTGTTAAAATTAAAAATAAAATATTCATTAGTAAATCCGCCTATTTATTGTATGAAAACTTAAAAAAAATCGTTACGAGCGGTAGTTTTTGATATATATTTTCAATAAAACGCAAGTTTGTTATTGACAAAATATAATATTTTGGTTAAAATAAATTAAGTATGAGAACATGCGCGTTAATAAAATTAACGCCTTAAAACTTTTGGAGCAAAGATGGCTAAAAAATTTATCAGCAAATTAGTAGTTATTCTCTTATGCGCGGTATTGATATTGCCCGCATCGTTAACTTCCGTTTTAGTTAAAGCAGATGACGTGATTGATGCC
>JAZLBK010000122.1:0-21115 GCA_045613665.1 Christensenellaceae bacterium
GGCGTTAGTTACAAGCAAGACAAGGCTCGCAAGGTATTGCGGACAGCACTAACCTTTTTGGTTGTGATGGTCGTAAGACCGTAGCAGAAACGCAGTATTGCGAAGTAAATAACGACTTAAAAATTAATAGTTGTTATAAATATCCGACATCTTTCTATCGTGGTATACGTTTTCAATAGCAAGAGCGAAAAGTTTAGCGCAAGATACGATTTCAACTTTATCAATCTTCTTTTCTTCGGGAAGTTGAATAGTGTCAAGAACAACGAGTTTGGTGATGTGAGAATTTTTAATTCTTTCGATTGCAGGACCACTAAATACGGCGTGTGTACAACAAGCGTAAATTTCGCTTGCACCGTTTTTGTAAAGGGCTTCCGCACCTTGAACGATTGTTCCGGCGGTGTCAATCATATCGTCAACCATCAAGCATTTTTTACCCTTGATGTCACCTATAATATTCATAACTTCAAGTTGGTTTGCTTTTGGACGGCGCTTATCGATAATAGCCATTGAGCAACCAAGTTTGCTTGCTACGTTTCTTGCTCTTGTAACCGAGCCAACGTCTGGCGATACTACTACAAAATCGTCGTCAACTTTGTCTTGAAAATATCTAAATAATAACGGTCCGCCAACTAAGTGGTCAACGGGGATATTGAAAAAGCCTTGAATTTGAAGGGCGTGTAAATCCATCGTTAAAACTCTATCAGCGCCTGCCGCTTGAATAATATCAGCAACGAGTTTTGCGGTGATTGGGTCTCTCGGTCTTGCCTTTCTATCTTGACGGGCATACCCAAAATAAGGTATAACCGCAGTTATACGACCTGCCGACGCTCTCTTTGCCGCATCTATCATAACGAGTAATTCCATTAAATTATCGTTAACTGGTTGCGAAGTTGATTGAATTAAGAATACGTCTTTACCCCTTACCGTTTCGCCGAGGTGAACATTTATCTCCCCGTCACTAAAACGACTTACTTCAATATTGCTAAGTTGCAAGCCGAGTTCTTTCGCTATTGCTTCTGCAAAGGGTTTGTTGGAATTACCAGCGAAAATCTTTATCTCTGTTCCGTGTGTTATCATAACTCCTCCGTAAAAAAATAATAATTAGGCAGATTTAGCCTTATTTCTATTGTAAACTTTTTAGCCGTTTAAGTCAATTAAAAGGAATACTTTTATCTCTTTTCGCTAAAAAACTTTTTAAGTAAACCCGAACACTCGTTTTCAAGTATTCCGCCCTCGGCATCGGCTTTATGGTTAAGGCAACCGCTAAATAAAATATGGTAATTACTCATAACCGCCCCACTCTTTTTTTCGTACGCACCAAAATAAACCTTTTTAATTCGCGCGTTCACTATTGCGCCTGCACACATAGGGCAAGGCTCTAAAGTAACGTACATTTCCGCACCGTCAAGTCGCCAGTCGCCCATTTTTTTGCAGGCTTTTTTTATGGCTAAAATTTCGGCGTGCGCCGTCGCATCACAACTACTATTACGCTTGTTAAAAGCGCTTGCTATTACTACGCCGTCTTTAACTATAATAGCACCGATAGGAACTTCGCCTAATTCTTCCGCCTTATAGGCTTGTTTTATAGCCTTTTTCATATAGAATTCTTTGGTTTTCATTTGTGATACTTCCCGTCTTCAAGTATTGTAAAAGCGCGATATATTTGCTCTACGAGCATTAGCCTTAAAAGAGTGTGCGGAAAGGTCATATCCGAAACGGAAACCCTTTCGTCAGCAAGTTGTTTAACGCTTTCGTCAAGCCCGTAAGAACCGCCTATTACGAAAGTTATTTCTCCGCGCAAGTTTTTACATTTTTCAATAAAGTTAGCAAAACTTTTGGAACTAAATTTTTTGCCTTCAATAGCCATAGCCACCACGTAGCCTTTTAGTTCCTTTTTAATATCTTCGCCCTCGCGCCTTAAAATTTCTTGAATTTGCGCGTCGTTTGGCTCTGTGGTTAAATTTTTTTCTTTAACTTCAATTATGCTTATTTTAGCGTAACGAGAAAGGCGTTTTACGTACTCGTCAATCCCTAAACTAAAATACTTTTCTTTAACCTTTCCTACCGCAACTATATTTATTTTAACCATTATATTAGCCCCTGTATCCACATAAACACCGTTGCAATTACGCCCATTATAGAGCCGAGCATGAAGTTTATTCTGTTTAACTTTTTTTCTTCGCGTGAAATTTCTACCGCTTTTCTGCCTTTTAATAAAAGTATAACGCCAACAAGTAGCGCAACTAACCCTATAACCGTTATTATAGTTTTGTTAACGCCCGTAAAAGTAATATTAAAATAATAGTGGTTTAATATTATATAAAGATTATTTATAAAATGTATAATTACCGTGTATAGTAAATTCCCGCCGTAAATTATAATAAGGGAATATAGCGCACCTACTATAAACTGATAAATAGTTTGCGAAGGCGACATATGAAACAGCGAAAACAACGCGCCAGATATAAGCGTTGCAAACACTACGCCCGTTTTTTTAAGACCGCTAAGAATAATTCCCCTAAATAAAAACTCCTCAATCACGGCTGGCAAAACGCACACGCTTAAAATAACTAAAATAACGTTTAGTAAAGTGTTAGTTGGCAAAGTGGGAGATGAAACTTTAAGCCCTAAACCAGTTAAAAAATTTACGAAAATTAAATTTATTTCACTAAGCCCAAACGAAAGCCCAAAACCGATAAGTAAGGTTGCAATAAAAGGCTTTAATTCGAATTTTTTAGAAAATGTTAAGGCGATATAGTTCTTTTTATTTTTGTAACGCAAAATGCCGATTGCTAAACAAATTGCAATCGGCGATAAAAGGTAGTTTGTTATAATAACCGCGTTAGAAGAAAAAAGGGATAAATCTTTACCCGCTAATACCGATAACACGGTTGAATATATTATTGAAATAAGCAAAATCACAATTACCGCAAAAGAAAAGGCAAAGCCCCCGTCTTCCGCTGTTATAATATTATGATTTTTTTTACCGTTTTCGTTCATATTTATATAATAACTCAAACGGCAAGGTTTTTCAAGGGTTTTTAACTATTCGTCTTGAAATCCATCAAAGTTTTCTAAGTGGGAACACTCGTTTTCGCACGGCGAACAAGGATTTTGCGATTTGCAAGGTTTTTTGGATTTGCAGTTCTCGTTTAGATTTATAAGTATTACGTCGTCACCTATTTTTTGAATTGAAGAGTATTTAATTTCTAAGTTTTCACAACTTAAAAATCCGTTTCTTCTACCAGGCACTATTATTTTACATATTTTACCCGAATTTTTTTCGATAATAAGGTCGTTAATTTTACCTAAGTTTTTACCGCTTGAAATATCTAAAACGTCTTTCTTTTTAAGTTCTTGATAGGATATCATACGCTATGGTATGCAAAATCTAATTAAAATATGAAAAGCCCCGAACCTATTCGAGGCTTTAAGGTTAAGTTAATTATATTACTTATTTTATTTAAGTGCAAATATTTTACAAAAAACATACCGTATTGAAAATTTTATATCAATACGGCACAAAATCTAATATGAAATTTTACTTTTCAAAATTTTAAGCGCGCTTTTTTCAAGCCTACTTACTTGTGCTTGTGAAAGACCTACCGCACCTGAAATTTCAGTTTGAGTTCTGCCTTCAAAATAACGCATATAAAGTATAGTTTTTTCCCTTTCGCCCAACTTTTCCATTGCCGTAAAAAGCGCGGCGTTTTCAGTCCACCTTTCGTCGTTTTCCCTTTCGTCTTTTATCTGGTCCATAAGGTATAGTTCTTCGCCCTCTTTGGAATAAACGGGGTCGTAAAGAGAAACGGGGTCGGAAATAGCGTCAAGCGCGTACACAACTTCCTTTTCAGCAATATTGAGTTTTTGAGCGATTTTAGAAGGCGTTGGCACTTCGTCTTGCCGTTCAAGTTCTCCGCGAGTTTTTAATACTTGATACGCCGTATCTCTTATAGAACGCGAAACGCGTAAACTGTTAGAAGTTCTAAGCACCCTTTTAATTTCGCCTATTATCATAGGAACTGCGTAAGTTGAAAAGGTTACCCCAACCGATAAATCAAAGTTATCAACCGCTTTAATAAGCCCTATACAACCTGCTTGAAACAAATCGTCACGCGAGACCTTAGCGCTTGGAAAACGCTTAATTATAGACAACACTAATCTAATATTAGCGGTAACGAATTTTTGCTTGGCGTATTCATCGCCCTTAGTTATTCTTCTTAACAATTCAAAACTTTCTTCTTTTTTAATACGCGGTAAGGTGGACGTATCCACTCCGCATATCACGACTTTATTTTCTAACATAATACCCCCTTATGTAAGTTAAATGGGTAAGGGGTGTATCATTAAGTTTGCCCTACAAAAAACTTTTTATACAAGGCTAAAAATTATTGCAAAAAGTTATCAACGCCAACACCTTTGGCAGTATGGGGAATTTTGTCGATTTTGGAAAGTTATCAACATAGGTTATCAACAATGTTAATAACTTGATTTTAACCATTTTTCGTGCTATACTTAACGTATGGAAAAAATACTTGAACGCACTACCCGTCTTTACGGAGATGATGCAATTAAAAAACTTAAAAACTCACACGTTGCAGTATTTGGATTAGGCGGTGTGGGAAGTTACGTTGTTGAGGCTTTGGCGCGCGCCGGCGTTAGTGAAATTACCGCTGTTGATAGTGACGTTTACGAAATAACTAACCTTAACCGCCAACTCTACGCAACCACTCAAACGTTAGGCGTTAAAAAAACTACCGCAACGAGCGAGCGCGTAAAAATAATTTCACCAAGCACGAAAGTTTATGAAGTTGACGGATTTATTACCGAAAATGATAATTTAGGCATTGATTTTTCGGCTTTTTCTTATGTGGTTGACGCTATTGATACCGTTTCTGGTAAAATTGCTATTATAACTGAAAGCAAGAAAGCGAACGTTCCAGTAATATCTTGCATGGGTACGGGCAACAAGGTAGACCCAACGTTATTTAAAGTTGAAGATATTTCTAAAACAAAGGTTTGCCCGCTTGCTAAAATTGTGCGTAAACTACTTAAAGACAAGGGGATTTCAGGCGTAAAAGTTGTATATTCCGAAGAAACTCCTAAAAGCGTTGACGGGCGAGAGCCGTCAAGCAATTCTTTCGTTCCAGGCGTTGCAGGGCTTATACTTGCAGGCGAAGTAGTAAACTATTTAACAAAGGGGTAATTATGACTAAACGCGAACTTGGAGAAAGCTATTTTAAGCAAGGTTATAACTGTGCGCAAGCGGTGGCGCTTGCCTTTAATAAAGAACTTAATTTAGATAAAGATTTTATCGCCAAAGCGGTATCGGGTTTTGGCGGTGGTTTTGGGCGTATGCGCGAAGTTTGTGGCGCGGTAAGTGGTATGGTTTTCGTTCTTAGTGCGATTGAAGGTTCGTTTGACCCCGCCGATAATAACGCCAAAATGCAAACTTATAAAAAGGTTCAGTATTTAATGAAAGAGTTTAAGTTAAAAAACGGCTCGTATATATGCCGTGAACTTTTAGCCCTACCCGAACAAAACAGCGAGCCAACGCCCGAATTAAGAACGGACTCTTATTACAAAAAACGCCCGTGCGCAAGTTTGGTTGGCGATGCTTGCGAAATCTTAGAAAATTATTTAAGAAAATAAAGTGCGATTGAATAAGCGCGTCAGTAATAGCGATTATTACTGACGCGCTTTCTTTAACTTTTTAATTTTATATTATAAAACTTAATAGATAGAACACAATCGGTATAGTTACAATGGACAGCAAGCACGAAAGCATTATAAGCCCTGCGCCAACGGAAACGTCTTTACCATACGCCGACGGTATTACTATAATATTCATACCAAGTGGCATAGCCAAAAGGCAAGTTATACATATCATTGCGGTTGTTGAAAAGTTTAATGCGGGGAAAAGTGCAATCACGCCTACGAAAATTAGTGGAAACGCCAAAAGTTTTACCGCGGTTATAACGTAAACTGCCGGCGACGACAACACCTTTTTAACGTTCATACCCGCTATTACTATACCCGTGAGTATCATTGCAATTGGGCTCATACAATCGCCTGCCGATTTAAGTGCATCTGTGATAAATTGTGGCATAGGGCATTGAGTAAGCCCTAAAATTATGCCTACGAGCGCGGATATAAGCGTCGGGTTGCAACAACGTTTTATCGTTCCCTTAAACCCCTTTTTGCCATCTCCATTCATAAGCAACGCCGGTACGCCCCAAGCGTAAATAATAATCCAAAACGGAAAGGTAAATATAAGATATTCAAAGAATATTTCGGGAAATAATGCCTGAACGACGGCGTTACCCATAAAACCAAAGTTGGAAAAACTTAAACCGTAAGTAAAGGTTTTTCGCAAAAACCCGTTTTTAGTGCATAGCATTGAAACTAAAAAGGAAACGGGAATAACGACTACCGAAAGCCCTACGCTCGCCACTAAAATAATCCAGTTGCTTGAAAAGTTTTGGGCTGTAAAGTTTTTTATAAATGTGCTTAAAACCAACGCGGGAATAAATATTGAGTTTTCAAGTTTTGCTAAAATCCCCGACGCGTTGCTCGGCAAAAATTTAACTTTTACGAGTATAAAACCTATCGCAACGAATAAAAATAAAAAGCCCATCTGAGAAAGCGTTGCTAAAAATAATTCCATAATTTCTTTACCTAATTTTATTCGGCTAAATGATAACACTGCGCAGTTGTTTTGTCAAACAATTTGCCATTATTAAACGCACCTATTATCTACAAAAGCCTTGCGTTTAAGTGATTTTAATTTAGAGTTTTTTATTTTATGGTTATTAAACCCTTTTTCTCTTTTTTATTTAAGATAATCATACCCACAAGCATAATTATAGGGAATATCGTTGCAAGCAAAACGCCCGTTTTAATAGTCGAACCGCTTGCCACCGCGCCTACTACAAGCGGACCTAACGTGCAACCTAAATCGCCACCTAAGGCAAGCATTGAAAACATAGCCGTTCCACCGTAGGAAAATAAATTTCCGCCGATAGCGTAAATTCCAGGCCACATAATACCAACGAACAACCCAGATAGCGCAACGAATATCAAAGATAGAAGGGCGCTTGGTTGAAGTACGCATAAAAGATAACAAGCGATAAGCAATATCGAGCAACCTGTTATAAATTTGTTAAGGTTAATTTTGTCTTTACTAAGCCCGTATGAAAAGCGAGAAATTATCATAAAAAACGCAAAGGCGCTTGCACCTATCAAATCGCCCATAGTTTTAGATACTTTAAGTCCGCTTTCCGCAAAATAACTTGCCCACTGGGCTATCGCCTGTTCAGACGCACCCGCCGAAATCATTAAAATAAATAAAAGTATAAAAGTTTTGTTTTTGAAAAGTTCGGTCTTTTTAACCCGCTTTTCTTCTTCGGTGGGATTGACGATAGGGCTTTTAATAAACAACAATATTTCAACTAACGGAATTAAAATAAGAAAAAACGCTAAATAATTCCACTTATCAATTCCAAAAATCCAGAAAAACGCCGTTGCAACTAAAATGGTAACTAAATGCCCAAGCGGGTAAAAAGAGTGTATTAAACTCATAGTAGCCGATTTGTTATTAAACGGAAGAACTTCAATAATGGGGCTTAAACAAACTTCACTTAACGCGCTACCCATAGCCGTTAAAGTAACGGCAAAGGCAATTGCTATAATTAAACCCGTAACGCTACTAAATAAAATAGGCGTAAACCCTAAAACCGCATAACCGCTTAGTCCTAAAAACGCCGATACCATACCTGCGGTTTTATATCCCACTTTAAGAATAAATTTGGACGAGAAAAAATCAATAAAAATTTGTAGTATAAAACTATAAGAAACTATTACCGTTATAACCCAAAGGGGTATTTTATACGCGCTTGTAAAATACACGAAAAGTAGCGGAATTAAATTGTTTATCGACCCTTGAAGTATATATCCAACCGAACAAGCGGTTAAGGTAAGGCTGTATTTTTTGTTCATAAGTTAATTATAAAACATTTTAATAATTATAGCAAACGTAAAGATACCTTTTAACAATTTATTCTATGCCGTCATAAAATAATAGTGAACGTTATTTTTGAGGTAAAACTACTAATGTGTTTTTTTAATAATAACTGCAACAACAATTGCAACAATAATTGTAGACAAAGAATAATCGTTGGACCTACCGGTCCCGTTGGTCCAAGGGGCCCTGTCGGTCCTACCGGTCCTACTGGGGCAACCGGCGCAACTGGTGCTACTGGTCCGCAAGGTCCTATCGGCCCTATCGGTCCACAAGGCCCGCAAGGTGAACAAGGTCCTATCGGTTTAACTGGTGCTACTGGTCCGCAAGGTCCCGTTGGTCCTATCGGTCCACGAGGTCCTATCGGTTTAACTGGCGCAACGGGTGCAACGGGCGCAACGGGTGCTACCGGTCCGCAAGGTCCTATCGGTCCACAAGGCGAACAAGGTCCGGCAGGTAGTTCCAACGCGTTACAAGCAACGAGTGGAGCAACCACCTTAACTACGGGCGAAACTACGCCTTTAACGTTAGTTACAGCCACTCCCGATACTACTATCACGATAGGCGATAACAATATAACGCTAAACGAAGGCGGATATTATTTGGTAACCTACTATCTAAGTGGCGAAGCGACTGATATAAACTATGCGCTTGAACTTAACGGAACTCCCGTTAGCGTATTAACGGCTACGCAAGGCACGGAAACCACTCAATCAAAGACGGTTTTAATAAACGTTACGGCAGGCTCTATCTTAACGCTTGTTAATAACTCTGCAAGCACGGTTGACGTAAGCGACGCTGGTATCACGGTGTTAAAAGTTGCATAAAGAAAACCTCGGCAAATTGCCGAGGTTTTTTTAATTATTTAAGAAACACTTCAATAACAGGAGTTATTTTTTGTGGTTGAACTACTGGGAGTTCAAACTTAACCTTGCCTTCTTTTTCGGTAAATAAAATTTCGCTACCGTCGTGAAGGAATTGACAGTAATCAACCTTGCCTTCAAGCCCGTCGAATAAAAGTGCTTTGAAAGGATAGTCGATAAGGTGAATATAGAGCCTTTTACCGTCTTCCGACTGAGTAAGGAAAGTTCCTATCGGCGGAGTAAATTCGGGTTCTGCCATAGTACAGCCGTAAATTGAACGAGAATTGTATTTCATCCAGTCGGCATACGCTTGAAGCGCGTCGTCAGCGCGGTAGTCGAACACACCCCTTGAAGTAGGACCAACGTTCATTAAAACGTTACCGCCGTACGCTACTGATTTAACAAGCGTATCAATGAGCATTTTGTGTGACTTCCAAGACGTTTCGTCCCTAAAATATCCCCACGAACCAGAGAAGGTGTGGCAAGCCTCCCAAGTTAAGTATTCGCCCGTTTCTTTATCCCTTCTCCAACTATATGCGTTTGCTTGTTCAGGGGTAACGGTATCGCCACCTATTTCTAAACGGTCGTTAATAACGATACCAGGTTGAAGTGACCTAACGAGTTTAACAAGTTCTTCCGATTCCCAGTCGTCCTTACCCTTACCGCCGTTGCCTTGCATCCAAGGTTTTTTGTTGGGGTCTGGCGGAGGATTGCCCTTGTCAAACGCAAGCATTTTAACAGGGTCTGGATTTTTAGCGTATGAAAAGTCAAACCAAATAACGTCAATTTTACCGTAGTTAGTTAAAAGTTCGGTAACTTGGTCACGCATATACTTAGCGTATTTTTTCATATCCCTACCCTTGTCCATTTCTTCGCCGTCTTCACGCCTTGGGTGAATAACGTCTATCGGGAATTCGGGGTGATGCCAGTCAAGAAGAGAATAGTAAAAGCCTACTTTTAAGCCTTCCGCCCTAAACGCGTCAACGTATTCTCTAACGATATCTTTACCGTAAGGAGTGTTCATTACGGTATAGTCGGTGTATTTAGAATCAAATAAGCAAAAACCTTCGTGGTGCTTGGTGGTTAAAACGGCGTATTTCATACCAGCCGCTTTCGCCTTTTTAGCCCACTCTTTACAGTCGATAAGGTCGGGGTTGAAATGCTTGAAATATTTATCGTATTTTTCTTCGCTAATTCTCTCCATAGTTTTAATCCACTCGTGCCTTGCGGGAAGTGAATATAAACCGAAGTGAATAAACATACCAAACCTATCGTGAACAAGCCATTCAGTATCGCCTACGGTTTTCTTTCTGTTATAAGAACTCATTAGTTTTCTCCTTAAAAAGTCGGCATTTTGCCGTTTTTTATAGTATATCACAAAGAATATTGATAATCAATAAAAAACGCGGAAAATTTCCGCATTTATTAAAAGAGTTGAAGTACGTCAACAAGTATTGAAAAGCCGAGAAGTAACACTAAGCCAACCGCGTGAATAACGCCTTCAACTTTACGGTTTACGGGTTTTTTTCTAATCCACTCGATTAAGCAAAATACCACACGGCTACCGTCAAGCGCAGGTATAGGCAGTAGATTAAATACGGCAAGGTTTACACCTATAAAACCTGCAATTTCTAAAAAGTAATTGAAACCGCCCGTCTTTATAACTTCCGCGGTAACTGATATGGTGGTTATAGTTCCGCCCATAGCGTTAAGCCCAAGTTTACCCGTCAATAACTCGCCAAGCGTTCTAAATATAGTTCCGCCGATTGATATTGAATACGCAACGCCCCTTTCTATCGTTTCAAAAAAAGAAAACTTAACGTTTTCAGTAGAATATTTAAGTAGCGTTGTAGTTTGTTCTATGCCTAATATCGAAAGAATTTCTTGGTCTGTTTTTTGAGATAAATCTTCTGCTATTAAAACGGTTTTTTCTTGCTTGTCGTTACCGCCAGCCGAATAGTAAAAGGTTAGATTATCGCCTGCGGTTAAATTTTTAGCGTAAGAAATTAAGTCGCTTATATAAAATATACGAGAGCAATCTTCATAAACTTCCGCGTTTTTAATTCGCAAAAGATATTTACCGCTAAGGCTTTCGTCGGTAGTTTGGTCTATTCTTTCAATAGTTGATATGCCAAGCGCGGTATAGGCGGAAAAACTATCGGTTAAGTTACCCGCTTCAACGTCGTTTCTAAGCCTTACCTTTCTATCTACCATTTTGCCGTTTGCCTTTACGGTTACGGTAACGATATCGCCTTTACTTTTACCGTCTAAAACGTCGATTAAATCGCTTGATAAAAAGATGTTTTTACCTTCAACTTTGACGATAACGTCGTCGTTTTGTAGCGAATACCCTGCGTATTCGGGCTGAAAATCTTGCCTGATATCGTAGGTCTTTACTAAAAGTTGACCGTAAATTCCAACTGAAAGTATAAGAATTAAACCGCCTAAAATTAAGTTCATAGTAGCGCCGGCAATTAAAACGAGTATTCTTTTCCACGGCTCTTTATTATTAAACGCGCCCTCGCTTTTAGAATCTTCGTCTTCCCCGTCAAATGCGCAAAACCCACCAAGCGGTAAAGCGCGAATAGAAAAAACTTCTTCTTGATTTTTGCGCTTTCTTTTATAGATAGCGGGGCCCATACCGATAGCGAATTCGTTTATTTTGAATTTGAAAATCTTGCCAACGATATAATGCCCGAACTCGTGCACGGTTATCATAATAAGCAAGATTATAAGGGCAAGCAATATCGACCAAGCCGTACTAACAACGCCCGAAAAGGATAAAAGGTTCATTATAAACCACTCCTTGATTTATAAATTTCATTTACAAGTATGCGCGAAACCTTGTCGGTATATTCTAAATTTTCAAAGGTTAAAGGCAAGTTTTCAGTTCTTTCAACAACCTTTTCAAGATATAAAGGAATTTCAGTATACCTAATTTTACCGTCTAAAAACATTTGAACTACAACTTCGTCCGCCCCACTTAACGCGCAAGGGTAAACGCCTGCCTTTTTGATAGCGCTGTCGCACACTCTAAACGCAGGGTATCTTTCAAGGTCAACTTCGCTAAACGTGAGCGACTTTCCTTTAAGGTTAAGCCTTTCGGTATTAGTGTCTAACCTACAAGGATAAGTTAGCGCAAGTTGAATAGGGACTTCCATTGACGGAACGCCCATTTGAGATATAACCGCACCATCGTGAAACTCTACCATTGAATGAACTATGCTTTCTGGGTGAATAACCACGTCAATATCTTCGCGCTTTGCACCAAAAAGCCACATTGCCTCTAAAACCTCAAAGCCTTTATTTACCATAGTAGCGCAGTCAACGGTAATTTTTTTGCCCATATTCCAGTTGGGGTGCATTAACGCGTCACTTGCCGAAACTTTTTCAAGTTCTTTGATAGGAACCTTCCTAAGCGCACCGCCAGACGCAGTTATTATAAGTTTTCTAAACTCTTTTTCGGGGTTAAAATTGATACATTGCCAAATTGCCGAATGCTCGCTGTCAACGGGAATTATATTTACCTTTTTACTTTTTGCCATAGGCATAATAAGTCCACCGCCCGCTACCAGCGTTTCTTTATTAGCAAGCGCAACCGTTTTATTAAGTTCTATTGCAAGTTTAACCGCTTTAAGCCCAGCGTAACCCATAACCGCGTCAAAAACGATATCCGCACTTTCTAAAACTGCGTGATAAAGGGCGTTTTCACCGTAGTAAAACTTAGTGTTTCTTGGCAAACTCGTCATTTTAACAGCCATTTCGGGATTTGTTAGACAAGCAACGTCAGGCTTATACTTATTTACTTGCAACGAAAATAATGCGACGTTTGAACCCGCCGCCAAAGACACTATCTTAAATTTTTCGGGATATCTATCAACAACGTTTAACACCTGCCTACCGATAGAACCCGTACTTCCTAGTAGCGCTATTTTTATCATAGTTATATTATATCCTTTAACTAGTTAATATTATTACGAAAATTTTAATTTACACGAGTAACGCATAGCAAAGATAAACCGCTATTGCGTTGAACATAAGCCCGTCAATCCTATCGAGCATTCCGCCGTGACCGGGAAGTAAATTTCCCATATCCTTTACGTTAAGACTGCGTTTTATAGAACTTTCAAACAAGTCGCCAAGTTGAGTTACTATACACGAAAGTATTGAAGATATTACGATAAACGTAACCGCGCTAAATTCGGTTGCGTCAACGAAAGGGCTTGCACCGAACAACTTAAAAGCGTAGTAAACTAAAACGCCCGTTATAGTTCCGCCTATAAGTCCGCCAACCGCACCGCTTACCGTCTTATTCGGGCTAATTTTTTCGCAAAGTTTTCTACCTTTGAGTTTTGAGCCCACAAAGTATGCGTAGGTATCCGTTGCCGTGGTAGTTGCAAGCAAAATAATCAAAGCAAACAACGAAAAACTGCCCATTTGATTTATAAGCGATATAAAAATTAAAGGTATCGTGGGGTAGAAAAGCGAAAGGCTAAAATACGCCATTTTTTCAACCTTGTTTGAAATTTCCGTAAGCGCCGAATAAATAAGAGCGCAAGCATAGTATAAAAAAACCACCGTAAATAGCGAATTCTTTATAAATATCGCCACTAAAAAAGCAACAACGGTAAATATTACCGACAAAACCTTTTGAGATTTTGAAGTTCTATCTTTGAGCGTTTTATTAAATTCAACGGAAGAAATAACCGCAACCGTTAAAACGATAACGTCAAAAATTCTATAATCTATTTCTCTTAGGAAAAACCCCGCTACCGTAATTAAAGTAAGTAGCGCGCCTGTTAAAAATCGTTTCATTTGAGTTTGCCAAATCTCCTATTTCTCTTTAAGTACCACGAAATTGCGTCTTCAAGGCATTTTTCATCAAAATCCGGCCACAAAACGTCGGTAAAATAAAATTCTGCATACGCGCATTGCCAAATAAAAAAGTTGCTTAAACGCTGTTCGCCACTGGTTCTTACAACAAGGTCGATATCGGGAAGTTCGCGCGTGTATAAAAAGTTTTTAACGTCTTCTTCCGTCACTTCTTTTTTATTAGATTTTATAATTTCGTTTACCGCTTTAACAATCTCTTGTTTACCGCCGTAATTTATTGCTATATTTAAGGTCTTACCGTAATTCTTAGTCGTTTCTTCGGCTTTTTCTATAAGTTCGCGAAGTTCTTTCGTTAAGGCGGACTTATCGCCCGAAACTAAAAGTTTTATCTCGTTTTTGATAAGCGTTTTAGTGTATTTAAGTAAGAACTTGTATAAAAGTTCCATAATTTTTTTAACTTCGTTTTCAGGTCTACCCCAGTTTTCAGTAGAAAAAGCGTAAAGGCTAACGTATTTTATACCACAAGAAAAGCAAGCGGAAACCACTTTTTCAACGTTTTCCGCCCCTTTTTGATGCCCGAAATTTCGGGGTTTACCCTTTTGTTTTGCCCACCTACCGTTACCGTCCATTATAAAACCAACGTGGGTGGGAACTAATTCCTTTTCAGTCATATTATAAAGTTAAAAGGTCCTTTTCTTTATCTTGAATAACTTTATCAACCGCTTCAATGGTTTTAGAAGTCATTTTTTCAATAGACGCTTCGTATTCAGCATACTGGTCTTCGGTAATATCTTTTGCAGTTTTAAGTTTCTTAAACCCATCTAAAACGTCACGGCGGATATTTCTTATTGCAACTTTACCGTCTTCACCCATCTTTTTAACTTGCTTAACGAGTTCTTTTCTGCGCTCTTCGGTAAGAAGTGGGAATACAAGCCTTATAACGTTACCGTCGTTAGTGGGATTGATGCCGATATTTGAAAGTTGGATAGCCTTTTCAACGTTTTTAAGAAGAGATTTGTCCCAAGGCGAAACCATTAAACATTGCGCGTCAACAACCGAAATGTTGCCGATTTGGTTAATCGGGCTCATTCCGCCGTACGCCTCTACTTGAACTTTATCTAAAATGTGAGGGTTCGCTCTGCCCGCGCGAATTTGAAGTACGTTCGATTTAAGTACGTCAAGCGAAGTTTGCATGCGTTCTTCACACTCTAATTCCATCATTTCTAAGGTTTCTAATTCTACTGCCATAATTATCTCCTAATATAATTAGTTTTATAAATTTACTATTTATATTGTATTATAAACTTAACGTTTTGTAAAGAGTTTTTATTTTATTTATATTGACATAATCTCTTATATTTGATAGCATTAAATTATAATTAAAGCGTTATTTTTTACCTTAGGAGAATTTATATGATTTGGCATAGCGTAATTTCACTTCTTGCAGGCGTAGGCGTATTTATTGTTGGTATGAATATGATGAGCAACGGCTTGGAACAAAGCGCCGGTAACGGTATGAAAAAACTTTTAGGTAAAATATCAGGTAACCGTTTTTCGGGCGTTGCAATCGGCGCTGGCGTTACTGCTATAATTCAATCGTCGTCAGCAACCAGCGTTATGGTTATCGGTTTTGTAAACGCTGGCGTTATGACGCTATTTCAAGCAACGTCAATAATAATGGGCGCTAATATAGGAACTACCGTAACGGGCATATTAGTTTCGCTAAAATCACTTAACGTTTCACTTTACGCAACTATGCTTGCCTTTATCGGCGTTATGATGACCTTTATTAAAAATGATAAAGTTAAAAATATCGGCGGTATTATTTGCGGTTTGGGTGTTATCTTTATAGGTCTTGACCTTATGAGCGCTGCTTTTTCAAGTTCTACCGATGGCGGTAAAGCGCTAACCGGGTTTTTTACAGATATTTTCTCGGTGATTAACTTTCCACTACTTTTAATAGTGATAGGCGCGCTTTTTACGGGGCTTATACAATCGTCGTCAGCGGCAACGGGTATAGTAATTATTATGGTTGGCGGTGGCGCGTTAACGGTTGAAAACGCCTTGTTTATCGTGCTCGGCTCTAACATAGGCACTTGTATTACCGCCCTTATTGCAAGTATGGGAACTACCGTAAATGCTAAACGCACCGCACTTATTCACCTTACGTTTAACGTTATAGGAACTATTATATTCGCCGCTTTCTTATGGCCGTTATCAGGCGCTTTGGTTGAACTTTTATCTTCATTAATAACTAAAACAGAAATGCAAATTGCGTGGTTTCACGTTATATTCAACGTTACGACCACCGCGCTACTTCTTCCGTTTATTAAGCATCTCGTTAGGTTTGCCGAAACGGTTGTTAAAGACACAAAAACCAAAACCGAAGAAAGAAAACTTAAATACGTTGACGAGTTGCTACTTAAAACCCCACCCGTTGCGTTAATGCAAGCGAAAAAAGAAATCGAGTATATGATAGCACTTGCCAAAGAAAATATGTTACTTTCAAAAGACGCGATTTTTACGGGTGACAAAAAACTTTCTTCGACTATTGCCGAAAACGAAAAAATTATTGACTTTACAAACAAAAACCTTACTAAGTTTTTAATAAAACTCAGTTCGTTGGTTTCAAGTAGAGATGAAAAGATTTTAGGTTCGTATTTCCACGTTCTTAACGACGTTGAGCGTATAGGCGACCACGCCGAAAACTTTTACGAGATAGGCGAACAAATGAAGGAAAAAGAACTATGTTTTTCAGACGTTGCAAAAAAAGAAATTAACGATATGTTCGAAGTTGTTCTTAAAACGTTTGACGTTGCTATCGACGTGTTTAACAACTCTTCGATTGATAGACTTGAAGAACTTAACGAAAATGAAAACGTAGTTGACGGGCTTAAAAAATCGCTTAACCAAGCCCACGTTCAAAGGCTTGCTAACGGCTGTTGTAAAACTGAACTTTCGGCTTACTTCTTCTCTACCGTTTCAGGGCTTGAAAGAGTTGCCGACCACCTTGTAAACGTAGGTTATAGTACGGTAAACCCAACGGGCTCGCAAAGCTAAACGTTAACTTTGATAACGCTATGGATATTTCTATATATGAAAACTCTCGTTTGATTTCAAACGAGAGTTTATTTTATTTGTTAAATTAAACCTATTCCAACAGCGATAAGTCGTTAGTTTGGGTATTAGACAAGGCTCGCGAGATTGATAGGCTGAGATAGACCTTTTTGGTCATCGAAGTCTATCGGCTAAGCAGAAACGAAGTATAATGCCCGAAATAACGGCTTAGCGTATCCAAGTTCCTAATTCTTCGCCTTGAATTGCTCTAACTAAACTATCTTTCTCGTCAAGCCCAAAAGCAAGTATAGGAGTTTTGTTTTCCATACAAATTGCTACGGCTGCGGTATCCATCGCTTTTAATTCTTGTTTAATAAAGTCTAAATAATTAATTTCTTTATATTTTTTTGCGTTGGGGTTGGTCTTGGGGTCACTATCGTAAATACCGTCAACGTTCTTTGCAAGAAGAATAACTTCCGCGCCGATTTCAGCAGCCCTTAAAGCAACGGCGGTGTCAGTTGAGAAGAAGGGGTTGCCCGTTCCACAAGCAAAAATTACTATTCTGCCCTTATCAAGATGAGCAAGCGCCTTTCTTAAAATATACGGCTCGGCAACTCTCGTTATAGTAAGCGCGGTTTGAACGCGAGTGGGAACGCCCTTTCTTTCAATAGCGTCTTGAAGAGCGAGTGCGTTTATAACCGTTGCAAGCATACCCATATGGTCGGCGGTAGTTCTTTCCATTTCCGTACCCTGTCTACCACGCCAGAAGTTTCCGCCACCTACTACGATAGCAACTTCCGCGCCAAGAGCATGAACTTTGCAAATTTGGTCTACTACGCCTTGCAAAACGTCTTGGTCAAAGCCCATACCTTTATTGCCCGCAAGCGCCTCACCGCTGATTTTAATAATAACTCTTTTATATTTAACTGACATAACTTCTCCTTAAAGTGTGTTTTGTTATATTTTATAACATATTATTAACAATGTCAATGGCGGATAAAATATCCGCCCAAAAAAAAGGAACTAACGCGTAGTTCCTTTTTCAATTATTTCTTCATTGCGGAAACTTGTTCAGCAACAGCGTCTGCCAAGTTTTCACTCTTCTTTTGTAAGCCTTCGCCCATTTCGTAACGAACGAATCTTCTAATAGAAATCTTTTCACCGATAGTAGCGGTTGCTTCGGTAACGATTTGCTCAATAGTTTTATCCGGGTCTTTAACGAACTTTTGGCAAAGTAAACAGTTGTCGTTATAGAAAGTTTTAATTCTGCCTTCTACCATTTTTTCAACGATTTGTGCAGGTTTGCCTTCTTCAATAGCCTGAGCGCGTAAAATTTCCTTTTCTTTTTCAATAACGTCAGCAGGAACTTCTTCCTTGGTTACGTAAGTTGGGTTAGCAGCAGCAATATGAAGAGCAATATCGTGAACGAGGTTTTTGAATTGGTCGCCACGCGAAACGAAGTCCGTTTCACAGTTTACTTCAACTAAAACGCCAACTCTACCACCCATGTGGATATAACTTTCAACTAAACCTTCCGCTGCAATTCTACCTGCTTTTTTAGCGGCTTTTGCAATGCCTTTTTCTCTTAAATAGTCAACTGCTTTTTCCATATCGCCGTTAGTTTCTACTAACGCGTTCTTGCAGTCCATCATACCAGCGCCCGTTCTTTCACGGAGCGTCTTTACGTCACTTGCTGAAAAACTCATAACTTTTCTCCTTAAAATTATTCTGCTTTTGCTTCTTCTTGGCTTTCAACCACTTGTTCGAAAGATTCAGTTTCTTCTTCAACGTTGTGGTTTACAGCGTCAGCGCCTTGGTTTGCTTCGATAACAGCGTCAGCAATAATAGATGCGATAAGTTTAACCGCTCTAATAGCATCGTCGTTACCAGGGATAACGTAATCGATATTGTCAGGGTCACAGTTGGTATCGGTAATAGCAACTACTGGGATACCAAGTTTTTTAGCCTCTTTAACTGCAATTTCTTCACAGTGTGGGTCAACTACGAAAAGCGCGCCGGGAAGAGTGTGCATTTCTCTAATACCACCAAGGTTTAATTGAAGTTTTTCTCTTTCCTTTTTAAGTTCGATAACTTCTTTCTTAGGAAGAAGGTCGAATTCGCCAATCTTTTCCATATTGTCAAGATTATTGGGCCTGTCAACTCTTGAACGAATAGTTTTGAAGTTAGTAAGCGTACCGCCAAGCCATCTTGCGTTGATAAAGTATTGACCGCATCTTTCTGCTTCTTGCGCGATTGCTTCTTGCGCTTGTTTCTTAGTGCCTACGAAAAGTATGGATTTACCAGACTTAGCAACTTCTACAACGAACTTATACGCTTTTTCGATTTCTTCAACGGTGAGTTGAAGGTCAACGATGTGGATATTGTTTCTTGCGCCGTAGATGTACTTTTTCATCTTGGGGTTCCACCTTGAAGTTTGGTGACCGAAGTGCACGCCTGCTTCAAGCAACTGTTTCATTGAACATACTGCCATAAAAATTTCCTCCGTTTATTCCTCCCGATAAAAGTTTTACCCGATTTTATTCCGCATGAGATACTAAAATTTACGGAACAACGAAGTCGGCTTTTAGTCGGTGTGAATTTTTTAGCCTTTATATATTAGCATATATTTTTTAATTTGTAAACTTTTTTAGCCTACTTTTTTATAATAATAAAAACGCACCATTTCGGTGCGTTTTATAAAGTTTTCTTAAATTATTTTTGTCTATTGTTAAGAATATAACGGAACCCGAAAATTGCGCCTATCATAAGGGCAATTGATAAGGGAAGCATAATATACCAGTAAGGAACGAAACCTGCGATAAGGTAACATACGAAAGAAACGCCGGCAACAAGCATCGCATAAGGAATTTGCGTTTTTACGTGGTTAAGGTGATTACATTGAGCGCCCGCGCTAGCCATAATAGTAGTATCTGAAATGGGGGAAATGTGGTCACCGCAAACTGCGCCAGCCATAGCCGCTGAAATAGCAACTAAAAGGTGTGGGCCAATTGCACCGCTTGCAGGTACGATAATACCTAAAAGTAAACCGAAAGTACCCCAAGAAGTACCGGTTGCAAACGCAATACCAAGCGCTAAAACAAAAAGTATTGCAGGAAGGAAATATCCAAGAGTTGGGTTGCCAATGAAACCAGCTACGAAAGTAGACGCATCTAAATATCCGCGCGATACTGAACATAAAGTCCAAGCAAAGCAAAGAATTAAGATTGCAGGAACCATCGCCTTAAAGCCTTCAGGGATAGCTCCCATCATTTCTTTAAAGGTAAGCACGCCACGGCAAAGGTAGAATACAACGGTGAAAAGTAAACCGATGATCGAACCGATAACAAGACCAACTGAAGCGTCAGAGTTAGAGAAAGATTCAATAACGCCATTTCCGTCTAAAATGCCACCCGAATACATCATTCCGAAAATACAGCTTGCAATTAACACGAGAACGGGAACTACAAGGTCGATAACCTTGCCTTTGCTTGAAGAAGGTTCAGACGAAACGTTTTCATACGGGCGTTCGCCTTCGGTGTAAAGGTCGCCGGTAGCAACTGCGTTGTATTCATGCTTTTTCATCGGGCCGAATTCAAAGCCGATAAGAGTAATTACGATAATGGTTACGATAGTTAAAATCGCGTAGAAGTTGAACGGAATTGCTTCAAGGAAGATTTGGAAACCGTTAACGTCCGGATTGTCAATATAACCGGTAACGGCAGCCGCCCAAGAAGAAATGGGGGCTATAATACAAATAGGAGCGGCAGTAGCGTCGATAATATACGCAAGTTTTGAACGGCTTACGTTGTGTTTATCGGTTACAGGGCGCATAATGTTACCAACGGTTAAACAGTTAAAATAGTCGTCAATGAAAATAAGGCAACCTAAACCAAAAGTAGAAAGGAGCGCGCCTTTGCGGTTTTTGATTTTCTTAGAAGCCCATTCGCCGTAAGCTTTCGAGCCACCAGCCTTGTTCATTAAAACTACTATTACGCCAAGAATAACAAGGAATATTAAAATACCCATATTATAACTATCGCCAATGTTTGAAACGAAAGCTTCAACGGTAGTGTCAATAGTCGCTCTTAAATCAAATCTGGTATACATTAAAATACCCGATAAAATACCAACGAATAAAGAAGAATATACTTCTTTAGTGATAAGAGCAAGAACTATCGCAATTACCGGTGGTAAAAGTGAGAATACCGTACCTACTACGGATGCGTCTTCACTCCAAACTTTTGGAACGATAATGCAAGCGAGTAAAAGTACGATTACGGTTGCTAACGATATAATTAAATTCCTGATTTTCATAATCAGCCTCCTAAAAATCGGGGCTATC
>JAZLBK010000123.1:0-4986 GCA_045613665.1 Christensenellaceae bacterium
GGGTTTTTGTAGTTTACAAGCCCTATGCCGATAGCGATAGGAACTATTATTAAACCTACGATTTTAACAATCCAAGTAAGCGTGCCCATAAGTTCGGACGTGGACTTTTTATACTTTTTAACCTTGTCGGTAAGTTTTTGAACGTAACACTCTTCGGCAACTTTATCCGCCTTGGCAACTATCGAGCCACTCGTTATAAAACTTCCTGCTAAAATTTTGTCGCCAACCTTTTTCTTGATAGGTACGGATTCGCCCGTTAAAAGCGATTCGTTTACTTCCGCAAACCCGTCAAGTACGATACCGTCAACGGGAATTTGATTGCCTGAAACTACCTTAAACACGTCGTCAAGCACGATATCTTTCGTAGAAATTTCAAACTCAACGCCGTTTCTTATAACCTTAGTTACTGGCGCTTGTAAAATTGAAAGTTTTTCAATAGAAATTTTCGCTCTTATTTCTTGGAATATACTTATAACTAAGTTGATTGCAAACGGAAGAATAAAGGTAAAGTTACCAAGGTCGGCGCTGACCGTAACGTACGCTACGATAACGAGCGCGCACAAAAGGTTAAAAAAAGTAAAGGTGTTGCCTATAATAATTGCTGGGATAGATTTAGAATTTCTTGCCTTTACGTTGTTGGTAAGCCCGTAGATAATCCTTTCTTCAACCTGCTCGCGCGAAAGACCTTTCGACGCGTTAGGGTTGTAACGCTTAGCGTCCCTCTGTAAAATTTTGCGTTTCTTTTTTATTTTAGGGTTAATTATTTGAGTTTCTTTATCGCTAACAACCGCTTGCGTGCTTTCTTGCGATTTCACTTCTAACTCTTTATTAACCGTGTTCTTTTTATTAGATTTGCTCATTTTTCACCTAATATTTATATTCTTACTTAAGATTGTAGCACAGCAATAAAGTTTTTTCAACGATTTTTGAATTATTTTCAATAATTTATTGACAAACCGAATAGACTATATTACAATATGAATATATTTTCATATTTTCATATAGGAGCGTTATGGATAAAAAAAGTATTACGCTAAACGAAAATCAACTTTTTGAATTAGTTGCCGATTTCAAGGCGCTTGGCGACGTTGGTAGGCTAAAAATCGTTCTTTTATTATTAAACGGTAAAAAAAGCGTTAATGAAATTAGTAATGCGGTTGGGCTTTCACAGTCGGCAACTTCGCATCAGTTAAGAATTCTTAAAGACGCGCGCATTTTAACGGCAAATAAGCAAGGTACGGTAAATTATTATGAAATTGCCGATCACCACGTAAAAACCGTTATTGAAAAATCGGTAGAACATCTCGACTGTTAAGGAGAAACTATGAACACTATCATTAAAATAAATTCCCAACTTAGTAAAGAAGATATAAACGGCATCGTTTCAAAAGCGGAAAAAATTGAAGGGGTAATTTCAGTTAAAATTAACGCAAGCGACAGTTTGCTCAAATACGAAATTTCCGAGTGGGCTAGCGATTACGACGTTATGGTTGCCATAATGAATATCGTAAACGAGTTTAATTTTGATTGTGAACCGCTTTTTGAAGGGGCGGACGAAATGGTTAAAAGCGTTAGTCACCATCACGAGCACGAGCATTGCGGTTGCCACCATCACGAGCACGAGCACGAACACGAGCATTGCGGTTGCCACCATCACGAGCACGAACACGAGCACGAGCATTGCGGTTGCCACCATAACCACGATGAAGACGAAATTTCATTTTGCGCTTGCGGTAAAGAGCACCATCACGATAAAGACGAAGAAAAAAGGCATATAAAATCTAAAATTATTGAACTTTCAGCGTCAGTTTTAATTCTTATAGTGGGGTTAATTTTATCTAAATTTCCAACAACTGAAATGATTTCTTCGTACGTAACGGTAGTTGCGTTTGCAGTAGCAGGTTACGAAGTTATTGTCGACGGTATTATAGGAATTTTCAAAGGTAAACCTTTTAGCGAAGATACGCTTATGTGCATAGCGTCGATTGCGGCACTCTTTTTAGGCGAAACGGTTGAGGCTGTTGGAATTATGATTTTATACGGCGTAGGTTCTACTTTCGAGCATACCGTTACGAGTGACGCTACTAAAATTATCAACGACCTAAAATCTTATAAACTTGAAAAAGTTAAAATAATAGGCGAGGGCGATATTGAAAAAACGGTATCCCCAGAAGAGATAAAAGTTGGCGACGTTATGATAATTCGCGCCGGCGAAAAGGTTACCGTTGACGGAATTATTATAGAAGGTAGTTCAAGTTTTGATACGAAAGTAATTACCGGCGAAAGTAATTATAAAGATTTGTCGGTAAACGACCAAGTTTTAAGCGGTTATTTAGTAGTTGACGGAACGGTTAAAGTAAAGGCGGTTAAAACTTATAAAGAAAGTACGATTTCTCAAATTGCAGATATCGTAACGGCGTCTGCAAAAATAAAATCAAAGCCTGAAAAGTTTTTAGAAAAGTTTGCAAAATGGTATACGCCTTGCGTTGTTATAGGCGCGTTACTTCTTGCTTTTATTCCACCTATTTTTTCAGCAAGTTACGTTAGTGGTCTTAAAGTTTGGGGCATAAGAGCAGTTATGCTACTTTGCGTATCTTGCCCTTGCTCGCTCGTAATATCTATTCCGCTTGCGTATTTTATGGGTGTAGGCAGTTCGGCTAAATGTGGCGTTATAGTAAAAAATAGTGCCATTTTAGAAAAACTTGCTAAGTGCAAAACGGTTGTTTTTGATAAGACTGGAACGTTGACGGAGGGCGAGTTAGCGGTTACGAAAATTCTTGCCGTTAAAAAATATCAAGGCAGAATTTTAGAACTTTCAACTGCGTGTGAAAAGTACAGTAATCACCCTATTGCCCACTGTTTAAGAAAAAAATACGGTCAAACGATAGGCGAAGTTAGTGACTATAACGAGTTTGCAGGCAAGGGTATTTCGTGTGTGTACGACGGGTTAAATCTTCTTTTAGGCAACGTAAAATTCTTAACTGAAAAGGGCGTTGAAGTTCCGCCTATAAACCACGTGGGAACTAAACTATATCTTTCGGTTAACGGCGAGTACGCAGGCGCAATAGTTCTTAACGATAAAGTTAGAAAGACCGCGCGCGGTTGTATTCTTGAACTTTACGACGCTGGCGTTAGAAATACCGTAATGTTAACGGGCGACAATAAAGATTACGCAGTAGCGGTTAGAAAGCAACTTCAAATGAATAAGTCGGTTTCTGAACTTTTACCGCAAGATAAAGTTAAAGAAATTGAAGAGATTATGAACGCCACTAAATCAACGGTGTGTTTCGTTGGTGACGGAGTTAACGACGCGCCGGTTATAACTCGCGCCGACGTAGGTATTGCAATGGGCGGGGTTGGTTCAAGTGCGGTTATTGATTCGGCTGACGTTATTTTGACTACTGACGACCTTTCAAAAGTTCCTTACCTTATAAAACTTTCAAAGCGCACGTCAAACATTGCTAAACAAAATTTAATAGTATCGCTAATAGTTAAATTTGCCGTTATGCTCGTAAGCGTATTAGGAATTTCTACAAGTTTATGGCTTGCTATCGGCGCTGACGTTGGGCTTTTAATTTTAACGATATTAAACGCAATTAGAAATAAATTGACGGTAATATAAAAACGCACCTTTTGGTGCGTTTTTTATTTTTCAATATGTTGTTTTAGTGCTTTTGCAAGTTGGTCGGGGCAGGAGGTATTGTTTCTACATTTTATACCTTGTAAAAGGTTTATAACGTCTTCAATCTTTTTGCCTTCAACAAGTTTTGAAACGCCTTGTAAGTTGCCTGAACAACCTCCTATAAATTTAACGTTTTTAACGGTATCGCCGTCAACTTCATAAAGTATTTGTCTGCTACAAGTTCCGTAAGTTTTATAAGTATTCATAATTTTAGTAGGTTAGTCTACGAGATTATCATAAATAAGCGCGTAAATATTACCAGCCTTTTCCTCCCATTTTTTGTAAATATTTTTAGCCGTTTGACGGTTAGGAACGTTAAATTTTAGTTCAAGTAGTGGTTGGCTCATATCGTTGATTTTAAGATACACGGTATAAGTCGAATCCTTATTCATATAATAATCGGCTGAACACTCTTGTTTTCTTCTATATCTTGCGCGGTTTTTCTTAACGAATTCTGCAATGGCCTCGCGTTGTGACGTTGGTATTTTAACGTAAAACTCCGCCAAACAATATCTGCCTTCCGGCGTAATTGAGTATAACGGCTCGCCGTACTGAACGGCGTTGTATATAAAACCTTCGTCAATCAGTTTATTAAGTATTGGCTTACTGTCCATATAACTTATCCAGTCGTTCGACGAACAGCACATGTCTATAACCGTGTTTTCCGACAAGGGACATTCCATCTTGTCAAAAACGAACAAAAGTATTAATTTTGTAACGAAAGCCTCGCCTTTGACAAGCATAATTTTTCCTCCGTGAAAGATAAGTATTTACGATTATACACAATTTGAAATTAAAAAGCAAGACTTTTAATAAAATTCTTGATACCTTAATTTTTTTGTGTTATACTATAAAAGTATAAAAGAAAGCAAAAATCCTTTTGCGATAAGGAGTTTTTATGAGAACGAGAGAAGAATCACTTAATAATTTTATTAAACTGTGTGACGAACTTATTTCGTCTAAATATTTATTTGCAAATTCCAAAATATTCGACGTTATAACGGCAATTAACTCGTCAAAACTATTGTCAAACGTATTTTCATACTTTGTAGAAGAGTATGATTTTCAGTCGGCGCTCGTTAACGCTTTTTACGATAAAGGCGACGAAAAGTGTTTTAATCTTCCCGTTAAAAATACTGACGTTTTGGCGTTCGTTTACTCATTACTTCGCGAAATAAATTATAAAAACGTGCAACTAACCGATCTTCTTGATTATTTTGACGGGGACAAAAATTACGAAGTTGCATATAAAAATTTTGCTAAAACCGTGCTTTTACCGTTCAAGTCGTACGCCTATCAAATAG
>JAZLBK010000124.1:0-17866 GCA_045613665.1 Christensenellaceae bacterium
TGCGCTGAAAGTACTTGGCTGGACACGGCCCGGGAGGATAGGGAGTTGCCGCATTTCATATTCCTCGTTAGCTCAGCGGTAGAGCATCCGGCTGTTAACCGGAGGGTCGTAGGTCCAAATCCTACACGGGGAGCCAAAAAAACACAAGGTGTGATTACCTTGTGTTTTTTTGTTTACTGAGATTTGGTTGGACCTACGATACGTAGCAGTAGCGCAGGCAAAACGTTGCCGAGTAACGCACGAAAGAAGCGCGACGCGTTAAGCAAACAGTATAGTATACTAACCTATAAAATAAACCCTATTGAAAAGGGTTAAACGTTTATGTTATAATAAATACAAAAGGTAAGTAAAATGAACGAAGTAAACAAAACGTTATATATTCCCCTTTACGGCAAGGCGCTTGTTAGTAAAAAGGGAATTATTATTAAAGACGAAAAAGCCGAAGAAATTTGGTCAAGTGCAGGGTTTAACCTTAAAGGAAAGGCTAAATCAAAATGGCTTGCTTATTTTATGGCTATGCGTTCTTGGGTTTTCGATTACTTTACAATGCAAAAAATATCGCAGTTGAAAAACGCAACGGTATTACATTTGGGTTGTGGGTTAGACGGTAGAATTTTAAGAATTTCACCTACTAAAAACTATTGGTATGACGTAGATTTTCCTACTGTTATAGACGAACGAAAGCGTTTTTACAGCGAAACGGAGTTATATAAAATGCTTTCAGCCGACGTTAAGGACTGTGAGTTTATAAAAAAATTACCCAAAACCGAAAGCGCGATAGTTATTTTAGAAGGCGTAAGTATGTATTTTACTAACGAAGAGTTAACTAATCTTCTAAAAGAGTTAACTAAATACTATAAAAATTTATCGGTGCTTTTAGACTGTTATACTCCGTTTGCAGTTAAAATGAGCAAGTTCAAAAACCCAGTAAAAACGGTTGGAGTAAACAAAGTTTACGGAGTAAAATGCCCCTACGAATTAGAAAGCGAAAGCGGTTTAACCTTTATAAAGGAACACAGTTTAACACCTAAAAATTTAATAAATCAACTTAAAGGCATTGAAAGAGTTATTTTTAATAGGGTTTACGCTGGAAAAATTTCAAAAAAACTATACAAGCTTTACGAATATGAAAAGATAACCGATAAAACCTAAAAAAAGGCTAACGAAAATTTTCGTTAGCCTTTTTATTTAATTACAACTTAATTTTAGCAAGACCTGCTTCCGAAGTTTCCCTATATGAAGACAAAAGGTCACGCCCCGTTTCTTTCATTGTAATAATAACGTTATCAAAAGAAATCTTTCTTGAATCCCATAAAAAGTTTGAAAGATTTACAGCGTTAATTGCGCGCATTGCGGCAACGGCGTTTCTCTCTATGCAAGGTATTTGAACAAGCCCACAAATAGGGTCACACGTTAGACCCAAATGGTGTTCGATAGCAATTTCTGCGGCGTATTCAATTTTATCAATACTTAAATTTTTAAGTTCGGCAAGCGCGGCGGCAGCCATAGCGCACGCACTTCCTATTTCGGCTTGGCAACCACATTCCGCCCCCGAAATTGACGCGTTTGTTTTAATTAGGTTACCTATTAGCCCAGCCGTTAAAAGCGCGTTTAGAATATTATCGTCACTATAATTATGTTTTTGTTGTTGGTGCATAAGCACGGCAGGTAAAACCCCCGCTGCGCCACAAGTTGGAGCAGTTACGATAGTTTCGCCAGACGCGTTTTGCTCTGCAACCGAAAAAGCATACGCGCAGACAATTCTGTTTTCTTTTGTTTCGGGCGATTCGTCTACGTGTTCGTTAAGATAAAGTGTTTTTGCTTTCTTTTTTACGTTAAGGCCACCTGGGAGAATTCCTTCATCTTTCAGCCCGTTTTTAATGGAATTTTTCATAATATTCCAAATATGACGAGCATAGTCGATAACGCTTGCGCCTTCTTTTTCTATAACGTATTCGTAAAGCCTTAAATCGTTTTCTTTACAATACTTAGAAATTTCACTAAACTTAGTTTCTTTATATACTATTTGTTTTTCAACTTTTTCATTGTTAAAAACGATACTTCCGCCACCAACGCTTAAAACTTGCGCTTTGTCTAAAACCGCACCGTTATCGCCTAAGGCGTACAAATCTAAGGTGTTAGGGTGAGGAATATTCGTTTCAATGGGGTTAAACTCTATGTCGCAAGGAGTGGGCGCAAAAGTCTTTTTAATAACGCTATCCGTGCCGTGCCCTTTACCAGTTTTTGCTAACGAACCGAAAAGTACGGCTTTATATTTAGTTGCGTTTGGATTTTTATCCTTAAAAATCATGCACGCGCGCTCTGGACCAACCGTGTGCGAACTTGACGGACCGCGCCCAACTTTATATAAGTCTGTAAGAGAACACATACCTAAAACGTCAGGGTTATTTGGCTTGGTTGCGTGGTCACTAAAAAAGTCGTTAATAGGAACGCCAAAAATTTGAGATAGCATTGCAAGATTTGTTGCCGTGGGGTTTGTTTCGCCAAGTTCCCAGCGTGATACCGCCCTGTCGCTTATCCCTAAAAGTTTACCTATGTCCTTTTGAGTAAGTTTTTTCTTTTTTCTTAATTCTTTTATAAGTTCGATATTTATTTGTAGCATAATACACCTTAAATAAGTTTGATAACATTATATCACCTAGCGTAAGAATTATAAAGGGATTATTCAATATAAAACGAAAATAAAATCAACCGCTGGTTGATTTTAGTATAAGCCACTTTGAAATATCTATAAAGGATAATTTTGACTATAAGTTGTTAAAGTTTTGTTTAATTTAGATTAAATATGATAAAATTGCCATTTATAATCGCCTTATTGGTTGTTTTTTAACTGCAAACCGATAAATTTATAACAAAAAACTTAATTATAAAAAAAGCAAATAATTTGTTCTATTTTTATTTTTCTCTTGGTTTTTTTATTTTTATATGATATCATAGTAACGTGTATTACTATACTATTAGTAAAATATAAACTTATATATATGGAGATTTTGTGACGCTATGATTGGACTTATAGTTCCAGCAAACGTAAAATACGCGCCGTACGTACAGTATTACGTAAGCGAACTTGAAAAAAACGGTGTTCAATACGAAGTTATAACGTGGGACAGGCTTGGGCTTAATGAAGACGTTGCGTATTCTTATAAGTTTAAGACGGAAGACAAAAATCGCAAAAGAGTGCTATTTGGCTATTTAGGTTTTGCACGATTTGTAAAAAGGGTAGTTAAAAAACGCAAATATCGTAAACTAATTGTCTTTACGGTGGCAGGTGCATTTTTTACGCGTAGCATCTTAAACGGAAAATACAAAAACAAATTTATTTTCGATATTCGTGACGATTCGCCCATTGCAAGAAAACTTCCTAAAATGCTAAGCAAACTTTGTTATAGTGCGTATAGGGTGGTAGCGTCGTCACAAAACTTCAAAAAATGGCTACCTGTTGAGCCGATTATAGGGCATAATGCAGACAAAGATATGGTAAAAGAACATTATGCTGATTTATGTGAAAACAAGGTTAATAGCGATTGTTCGATAGTGTTTGCGGGTATGCTTGTAGAAGGCAAAATCAACGTAGAACTTGTGAGAGAGTTTGAGAGCGACCAAAACGTAAAGTTTGGCTTTATCGGTAAAGATAACGACGCAAAGGAAGAACTTAAAAAAGTTTGTAGTGACGAAAATATTAAAAACGTATTTTTTCAAGGCGTGTACGATAAAAAGGAAATCGTTGACATTTATCGCAATCAAGCCGACTACGTGAATATAATTCGCCGTAAAAGTGAAGTTAACAAAAACGCAGTTCCAAACAAACTTTACGACGCGATAATTTCAGGAAAGCCCGTTATAGTTTTACGCCACAACCAAGCGATTGTTCGCTACGTTGAAAAGTATAATCTCGGTGTTGTAATTGACAAAGTTGAGAGAGAACACCTACTTTCAAAAATAAAAGAGTATCAAGAAAACGTGCTTAGTGGCGACGGGTTTAGCGTAGGCAGAAAAGAATTTCTTGACGCCGTGCTTTATGAAATTTCGCAATTTGAAAATCTTGTAAAAGAATTCGTATAAAAACAAATTAAAAAACATATAGGATAAAAAAATGAAAACTATAATGCTCGTCTTCGGTACGCGACCCGAAGCAATCAAAATGTGCCCACTCGTAAATGAGTTAAAATCAAGAAAGAACGTTAAAACCGTTGTTTGCGTAACTGGTCAACACCGTCAAATGCTCGACATGGTGCTTGACACTTTTAAGGTGGTTCCCGATTACGACCTTTCGATAATGAAGTCAGGTCAAACTTTGTTTGATATAACCACTAATATTCTCACTAACATAGGCGCTGTTCTTGACGAAGTTAAGCCGGACGTTGTTCTCGTTCACGGCGATACGTCAACCACTTTCGTAACCGCGCTTGCTTGTTTTTATAAGCAAATTGCAATCGGGCACGTGGAGGCTGGGCTTAGAACTTACAATATTTATAGCCCGTATCCCGAAGAATTTAATCGCCAAGCGGTGTCTATAATATCCAAGTACAATTTTGCGCCTACTGAACTTTCTAAGGCAAACTTAGTTAAAGAAGGCAAGGACGAAAATACAATTTTCGTAACGGGCAATACCGCGATTGACGCGTTGAAAACCACCGTTCGCGAAGACTATACGCACAAGGAGTTAGAGTGGGCGAAAGATAGCCGTCTTATAATGATTACCGCGCACAGGCGCGAAAATTTAGGCGAGCCTATGCACAATATGTTTAGGGCAATTCGTCGCGTAATGGACGAGCATCCCGACGTGAAAGCAATTTATCCTATACACATGAACCCGATAGTCCGCAAAGCGGCTGACGAGGAACTTGGCGGTTGTGACAGAATTAGAATTATTGAACCGCTTGAAGTGTTAGACTTTCACAATTTCCTTGCGCGCAGTTTTATGATTTTAACCGATAGCGGTGGAATTCAAGAAGAGGCGCCGTCACTTGGTAAACCCGTTTTAGTTATGCGCGATACGACTGAACGCCCAGAAGGTATAAAAGCCGGAACGTTAAAGTTGGTTGGAACTGACGAGCAAGTGATTTATGAAAACTTCAAACTTCTTTTAGAAGACAAGTCTGCTTATGACAAAATGTCTAAGGCAAGCAACCCCTACGGTGACGGTTTTGCTTGTAAAAGAATAGCGGATATTTTAGAAAAATAAACTTATAGGTCGATTTAAGCATAATATTGCTTAAAAAATCAAGTTATAAAAAGGGTAAAAATAATGATAAACATACTCGTAACGGGCGCAAAAGGGTTTGTAGGTAAAAACCTTTGTGCTACACTTAAAAATATACGTGACGGCAAGGATAGAACGCGCCCAAATATTAAGATAGGCGAAATTTACGAATACGACTTAGATACCAACCCTTTGCTTTTAGATGAGTATTGCGAAAAAGCAAACTTCGTGTTCAATCTTGCAGGCGTTAACCGTCCGCAAAATACCGAAGAGTTTATGCAGGGTAATTTTGGCTTTGCGTCAACACTTCTTGACACTCTTAAAAAGTACGATAACACTTGCCCCATTATGATATCTTCTTCTATCCAAGCGACTTGTATCGGCAGGTATGACGGCGATTACGGGCGCAGTAAAAAAGCGGGAGAAGAGTTGGTTTTTGCCTACGGTGAAGAAACGGGCGCAAAAGTTTTAGTGTATCGTTTCCCCAACTTGTTCGGCAAGTGGTGTAGACCAAACTACAATTCTGCCGTAGCGACTTTTTGTAATAATATTGCAAACGACCTTCCTATCACGGTAAGCGATAGAAACATTCAACTTGAACTACTCTATATTGACGACTTAGTTGAAGAAATGCTTGACGCGATTGAACAAAAGGAACACTATTGCACCTTTGACGGTATTGACACTGTGCTTTGTAAAGACGGAAAGTATTGCGCCGTGCCTACCACTCACAAGGTAACGCTTGGCGAGATTGTAGATTTACTTGAAAAGTTCAGGGCGCAAACAACTACTCTCGTTATGCCTGAAATACCAAGCAATAGTTTTGCAAAGAAATTATATAGCACCTATCTTAGTTATCTTCCAAAGGAAAAAGTTTCTTTTGCCTTGAAGATGAACGAAGATGCAAGGGGTAGTTTTACGGAACTACTTAAAACTGAAAAGTGCGGTCAATTTAGCGTTAACGTATCAAAGCCCGGCATTACTAAGGGACAGCACTGGCACAATACAAAGTGGGAATTTTTTATAGTTGTATCGGGGCACGGGCTTATCCAACAACGCAAGATAGATACGAGCGAAGTTCTTAACTTTGAAGTTAGCGGTGATAAGATTGAAGCCGTTCATATGCTACCTGGATACACCCATAATATTATAAACCTTTCAAATGAAGAAAATCTCGTTACGGTTATGTGGGCTAACGAACAGTTCGAGCCTAATCACCCAGACACTTTTTTTGAAATAGTTGAGTAAAATTATAAGCGTTAACTAAGGATAAAAACGTAAATTAAAGCGTTTAAGAAAAGTTTAATTTTCAAGGAGAAATTGTCATGAATCAAGAGAAGACGAAAGTTTTTTTTGCTATATTACGTTCTGCGATAAGTGGCAAAAAACTAAACGACGAAGAATTAAAGTGTTTCTCAAACGATAAGTTGCCTGAACTTATAGAAGTTGCGTTAAAACACGACGTTCAGCATCTATTAGTTTTTGGCTTAAAGAAAAACAATCTTATATCGAGCGAAAACGCCGAGTTAGAAAGGCATATTTATAACGCGGTGTGCAGGTATGAAATATTGCAGTACGAATACGAAATTATCTGTTCGGTTTTAGAAAATTCTAAAATACCGTTTCTTCCACTAAAAGGCGCGGTAATTCGTAGTTGTTATAAAGAACCTTGGATGCGTACGAGTTGCGATATTGATATTTTGATTCCAAAAGACCAAATTGATATAGCAAAATCAACCTTGGTAGAGAAATGCGGATACGTGTATCACGGAAAAGGCGGGCACGACTTTTCATTTTTTTCAAAAAGCGGTGTTCACGTAGAATTGCACTATGACCTTATTGAAGAAGGTAGGGCAAACCAAGCGTCAAAAATTTTACAAAACGTTTTTGATAACGCTATTTTATCAAAAGGGCATAACTATCGTTATGAAATGACGGACGAAGCCTTTTACTTTTACCATATCGCGCATATGGCAAAGCACTTTGAAGACGGGGGTTGTGGCGTAAGACCGTTTATTGACCTTTGGATTTTAGACGGATTGCAAACCGCAAACAATGAAAAAAGAGATATGATGCTTGCGTCTTCTAATTTGCTTAAATTTGCTAATAGCGTGCGTAAACTTAGTAGGGTTTGGTTTATGAGCGAACCGCACGACTTAATTACTAAGCAAATGGAAAATTACGTTTTAGCAGGCGGGGTTTACGGCAATAGTGCAAATCTTATAATGGTTCATCAGCAAAAAAAGGGTGGGCGCATTAGGTACGTGCTTTCTAAAATATTTATTCCGTATAGCGTTATAAAATATCAATACCCCATACTTCAAAAGCATCCTATTTTAACACCCGTTATGCAAGTTAGAAGATGGTTTAGAATTATTTTCCGCGGGCATCTAAAACGAGTGGTTAAAGAGTTAAACTACAATAAAAATATATCAAATGAAGATGCTAACAGCATTAAAAGTTTTTTAGAAAATATAGGGCTATAAAGTTTGAAATCTATATAATAAAAAAGGTAAAGTTATGGAAAAAACTGTTCAACTTACAAAAGAAATTGACGCGTTAAATCAAAAATACATCTCCGTTTGGGAAGATATTTTATCTATTGAAAGCCCAACGAGTGATAAGTTGGGCGTAGATATGGCTGGCGAATATTTTATAAATTTAGCAAAAAAGCAAGGCTGGAAAGTGGAAGTATTCGAGCAACCCGTTGCAGGTAACGTGGTTTGTATAACCATGAACCCAGAGTCTAACTTAGAACCTGTTACTTTTTCGGGGCATATAGACACCGTTCACCCAAAAGGTATGTTCGGGTATCCGCCTGTAAAAAAAGATAGCGAAAAAATTTACGGGCCGGGTGCGGTGGACTGTAAAGGCGGAGTAGTTGCCGGCTTTTTAGCAATGGAAGCGCTTAACAACGTTGGTTTTACAGACCGCCCCGTGCGTATGCTTTTGCAAACTGATGAAGAAATAGGTAGTCGCATAAGCAACAAGGCAACTATTAACTATATGTGCGAAAAAGCCAAAGACTCTATTGCGTTTTTCAATTTAGAAGGTCATAATAACGGTGACGCGTGCATCGGCAGAAAGGGTATAATAACCTTTGAGTTTACCGTGCACGGTCAAGAGGCGCACTCGTCGGCTTGTGCCGTTCGTGGCGCAAGCGCTATATTAGACGCGTCTCATAAAATTATTGAACTTGAAAAAATGAAAGATGACGGTGGCTTAACCTGTAACTGTGGTGTAATTAAAGGCGGAACGGTAAAAAACACCGTGCCTGGAAAGTGCACGTTCACGGCTGACGTTAGATACGCAACCAAAGAGCAGTACGACTGGGTGTGTGACTACGCTCAAAAACTTGCAAACACCGTGCACGTAGAGGGTTGCAGATGCGAACTTGGTATTTTTAGCGGTCGCCCTGCAATGGAGCGCACCGAAAAGAATTTGCGCTTGTTTGAAAAAATGAACGAAATTTATCTTAAATGCGGAATGACTCCGCTTAAAGAACGCAACAGAAACGCAGGGTCAGACGCTGCTGAAATCACTAAGGCTGGTATTCCTTGCGTAGAGTGTATGGGTGTAAAAGGCGGTGGAATGCACTGTATTGAAGAGTTTGCATATCTTTCTTCTCTTGCTGAGTCGGCTAAGCGCCTTGCAACCGTAGTTTTACACATTTAACTAAAAGACGGGGTTACATCACCCCCGTCTTTTCAATTTTAAAAAAATGAAAGTTACGTATTTTATAACTTGAAAATTATTCAAGTTGCATATTTTCAAAAAATAAGAAATATAAAAATTTTTTATGCTATAATAGATAGAAACTAAACACGTAGGAGTACGTTTATGGCTAATAACTTTGGAGAATTTTTACGCCAAAAAAGGCAGGAGAAAAATTTAACGCAAAAAGAATTATCTAATTTATTATTCGTGTCCGCATCGGCGGTAAGTAAGTGGGAAAAGGGCGTTTCTCATCCCGATATAACTTTACTTCCTAAACTTTGTGAAATTTTAAGCGTTACCGAACATGAACTAATAACGGCAAGCGTTGACAATAAAAAAAGAGAAGAAGAAACGCAGGCAAAAAAATGGCGTGTATTGTCGTTTTCGTGGAGTTTGTTTTTTTATATAGCATACCCGACAGCACTTTTACCTTGTTTTATATGTAATTTGGCAATAGATAAAACACTTTCTTGGTTTTGGATTGTGTTTTTTGCGCTACTATTTTCGTTTACCTTTACAAACCTACCAAAACTTATAAAAAAATATAAACTTGTTTTAATTCCGCTTTGTAACTATTTAGCGCTTTGCTTACTTTTGGGCGTGTGCTGTGTTTACACCAAAGGTGGTTGGTTCTGGATATCCATACTTTCAGTATTATTAGGTTTAGTTATAATATTTTTACCTATCTATATATCTAAATACCCCGTGTTTTCAAAAGTAAAAAAATATAATGATGTTATCTCTATTTTAGTTGATTTTATTATACTTAACGTCCTTTTGTTGGTTATAAACTGTTTTACGATAAAAAACGGTTATTCTAATAACTGGTGGTTTTTTACTATCGCTATTCCTATTACGTTTATAATATTTTTAGAGTTAAATATCCTTTTGTCTATAAGATTTTTGAAAATAAATAAATGCCTAAAAACAAGCATTATTTTGTTTTTAAGCAACTTATTTTTATACCTGCCACCACTTTTTATAAAGTCAAAAAGCCCCGAAACTCAAAACGAAATTGACGACGTTAATATTTTTAAGGCAAATTTGAGTTGTTGGCAAGTAGATAAAACGCTTGAACAAAATATTCACCTTATTATTTTCTTAACGGTGTTATTTTTAGCGGTTATTTTTTTAATTATAGGCGCAATATCAAATACGAAAAAGAAGAATTGAGACAATTCTTCTTTTTTTATTAATTGATAACTGACAATGTAAATATTGATTGACAAAGTGTAATTAATAGGGTTAAAATAAACCAAAGGAGATTAAAAAATGTTTTATCCTCAAAATTTACATACACATAGCACTTTTTGCGATGGAAAAAACGATTTAGAATCCACGGTAAAAAAGGCTGTTGAAATAGGCTTTACTGGGATAGGCTTTTCAGGTCACTCGCACGCAGATTATATTAAAAGCAAGTCGTCAATGTTACAAGAAGAAACGCGCGTTTACAAAAGTGAAATAGCCCGCTTAAAAGAAAAATATAAAGATAAAATCGAAGTTTTTTGCGGGTTAGAGTTTGACCAGTATTGTGGCGACGACCAAAGTGGTTACGACTATATTATCGGCGCAAACCATTACTTAAAACTTGGAAATGAGTTCGTGGGATTTGATAGAGATGCTCAAACGGTTCAAAATATAATTAACGATTATTTTGACGGCGACGGGTTAAAGTTTGCAAAAGAGTATTACAGCCAGTTGGCAGAACTTCCAAAATACGGCAACTTCGATATGGTTGCACACTTTGACTTAATAGCGAAAAACATTGACATAGCAAACCTTTTTGACGAGAACGATAAAAGATATCAACGCTACGCCTTAGATTGTTTTTACGCGCTAAAAGAAAAAATTTCTGTGTTTGAAGTTAATACGGGTGCTATGTCAAGGGGGTATAGAAAAACGCCCTACCCAAACCCGTTTATACTTAAAGAAATGGCAAAATCGGGCGTGGGCATTATAATAGGCTCGGATTGCCACGACAACGAGTATTTATCCTACGGCTTTAATGACGCTATTGAGTTATGCAAAGCGTGTGGTGTAAAAGAATTACAAATCTTTACAAAAGGAGGATTTAAGGGTGTAGCCCTTGAATAATATAATGTCACCTATTTCGTTCGTTATGGCGTGCTTTTCGTTACTTGGCGCGTTAGATTTAATACTTGGCAATAAATTTGGTATAGGCAAGCAGTTTGAACGCGGTATTTTACTACTTGGAACTATGGTAACTTCTATGGTGGGCATGATAGTATTTGCGCCGTTAATCGCGCACTTATTACGCCCTATGGTAAACGCAATTTATTCTATTTTGCCGATAGAACCGTCCATTTTACCAACTATGATACTCGCTAACGATATGGGTGGCGCTTCGCTTGCATTAGAGTTTGCCACAAGCGAAAAAGTAGGATATTTCAACGGTTTAATAGTAGCGTCAATGATGGGGGCAACAATGTGCTTTAATATTCCCTTTTCTATGGGCGTTGTTCCAAAAGAAAAACACGAGCCGTTGTTACTTGGTTTGCTTTGCGGTATAATAACCGTACCAGTAGGCTGTATAGTTTCGGCAATAGTTTTAAGGCTTTCTGTAATAGATATAATGGCAAGTATGATACCTTTACTCGTGTTTGCAATTTTGTTAGCCGTTTTATTATTTTTGTTTCCAAACGGTTGCGTTAGGGTGTTTAAGGTGTTTGGCTTTATAATAAAAACCATCATTTTAATAGGTCTTGCCGTTGGTATATTCGAGGCGTTAACGGGTATAGAACTTATTCGTTACACGGCGCCCGTAGAAGATGGCTTTAACGTTTGCGTAAACGCCGTGATGGTAATGTCGGGTGCGTTTCCGCTTATTTACATACTTTCAAAACTCATTGATAAGCCTATGAAAAAATTAGGTGGTTTAATAGGTATAAACTCAGCGTCGGCACTTGGTTTTATTTCTACTCTTGCAACCAACGTTACAACTTACGGGAATATGCAAGATATGGACGATAAGGGCATTATGCTTAACTCGGCGTTTAGCGTTTCCGCTGGTTTCGTGTTTGCTGGGCATTTAGCGTTTACTTTATCTTTCAACGCAGACTACGCAGTGGGTATGATAATAGGTAAAATCGTATCGGGTATTTCCGCGGTAATTATAGCGGTAATACTATATAAATACGTAAATAAAAAATCTAAAAAATCTCAAACTGCGCTTGAAAATACCGTAAAAGAATAATTTTAATAAAAAGCGTTTTTTAAGCGGACTTTTCGCTAAAAAACTTGTAAATACCTTTACAAATTTTTCAATTAGTTGTATAATCAAAATGAAATTGTAAAAAAAATTTTTATAACTTTTAAGGAGTATTAAGATATGAAAGTAATTATTAAAGAAAACTACCAAGCAATGAGTGACTGGGCTGCTAACCATATTGCTAACGCCATCAATAATCATAAAGAAAACCGTCCTTTCGTGCTCGGTTTACCTACCGGCTCTTCTCCGCTTGGCGTGTATAAAAAATTGATTGAAATGAACAAAGCGGGCAAAGTTACCTTCAAAAACGTAGTTACTTTTAATATGGACGAATACGTTGGCTTACCCAAAGACCATGACCAAAGTTACTGGTATTTTATGCACGATAACTTCTTTAACCATATTGATATCCCAAGTGAAAACATCAATATTTTAGACGGTATGGCAGAAGATTTAGAATTAGAGTGCAAGTGTTATGAAGACAAAATCGCATCATACGGCGGTATTGACTTATTCTTAGGCGGTAGCGGTGTTGACGGGCATATCGCTTTCAACGAACCTTTTACTTCTTTAACTTCAAGAACTGGCGTTCGCGCGTTAACGGAAGATACTTTAATCGTTAACTCTCGTTTCTTTGATAACGACGTTAATAAAGTTCCCAAAACAGCCCTTTCAGTAGGCGTTGGTACGGTATGCGATTCTAAACAAGTATTGCTTATTATAAGCGGTCACAACAAGGCGCGCGCGTTACGTCATTGCGTTGAAGGTGGCGTTGACCACGCTTGGACTATTAGCGCACTTCAACTTCATAAAGACGGTATTATCGCGTGTGACGAGCCTGCTTGTGGTGAGTTAAAAGTTGATACTTATAAATATTTCAAAGAAATTTACAAAAACGAAATCTAATAAACAATAAAAAATTCGCAGGTAAATGCTTGCGGATTTTTTTATTAAACCAACCTATAAGGCGGTATTTAACATAAAACGGAGAGAATATGAAAGTTGTAGTTTTTGAAAAAGATAGCGTTACAAAAGGCGATATTGACTATTCTTGTCTTGATTTGGTTGCCGACGTAACTTATTATACGAGCGTTCCAAACGATAAAGTTGCCGAACTTATCGGGGATAGTGACGGGGTTATGGTAAACAAAACCGTAATAGATAGTAACGTTATTGATAAATGCCCTAACCTTAAATACGTTGGAACTTTTGCAACGGGTTATAATAATATTGACGTTGACTACGCTAAAAAGCGTGGCATTACCGTTTGTAACGTTCCTTCATATTCGACTGACGGGGTTGCCGGGCTTACAATTTCTTTTATACTATATACGGCTACGTCGCTTGGAAAGTATATAAATTCAGTAAAAAACGGTGACTGGAAAAAAAGCAAAAACTTTTGCTACTATCCTTTCGATATAGTTGAACTTACTGGCAAAACGCTTGGAATTGTGGGTTACGGCAGTATAGGTAAAAGAGTTGCTGAAATTGCAAAAGCCTTAAAAATGAAAGTTATAGTTTATTCGCGCACTAAAAAGGAAAGTGAGTTTGAGTTCGTTTCTTTTGAAGAACTTTTAACGCGTAGCGATTACGTATCTCTTCATTTGCCACTTTCAAAAGAAACGGAAAAAATTATTGACGAAAAGGCGCTGTCTTTGATGAAACAGTCGGCAGTATTAGTGAACACGTCAAGGGGTGGGCTAATTGACGAAAACGCTCTTGCTACCGCGCTAAAACAAGGTAAAATTAAAGCGTCCTGTCACGACGTTATCGCCGTTGAGCCCATGCGTGACGATTGCCCCCTTTTCGGTATAGAAAATTGTATAATTACTCCGCACGTTGCTTGGGCTGGAAAAGAAACGCGCCAACGCTTAGTGGATATCGCTAGTGAAAACTTAAAAAAATTTATTGAAGGCAACCCACAAAACGTAGTTAATAAATAAAAAAATCGTTTAATTTTACTGTAAATATAGTGTGCCTTGCGCGGTTAAATGTATTGACAATTACTACGCAATGTGGCATAATTAATAAAAAAGTTTTATATGCAATATAAAATAAAAAATAAAGAGGAATAAAATGCTACAAGAAAAAATTCAGTTATGGTACGATAAATACAGCCAAGAAGTAAAAGACTTAGCAAAGCAACTTTGGGAACTTTCCGAAACGGCGCTTGAAGAATACGAATCTTGCAAGTTAACCGCTAAGTTTATGGAAAAACACGGTTTTAAGGCGGAAACTTTTAACTGTGCGGATAGCACTAAACCCCACAACACCGTAGTTGCAACTTGGGGTAGCGGTCATCCCGTTATAGGTTTTATCGGCGAATACGACGGTTTGCCTGGATTAGGTCAAGAAGTAAAGCCATATCCAGCGCCAAGAAGTGGTAACGGTCAAGGTTGCGGTCATAACCTTATGGCTCCGTCATGTGGTTCGGCGGCAATAGCGTTAAAATACGCAATGGAAGCAGAAGGTCTTCAAGGTACTATTAAGTTCTTTGCTTGCCCAGCCGAAGAAACGGTAGAAGGCAAAATGCACATGGCGAGAGACGGTGTGTTCGACGGGCTTGATTGCTGTATGGCATGGCACCCTAAATATTGCAACTTAGAAGTTAGAGAAAATATTCAAAATTCGCTTACTAATATGAAAGTAGAGTTCTTTGGCAAGTCTGCGCACGCAGCGTCAGTTCCTTTTGACGGACGTAGCGCGCTTGACGCTTGCGAACTTATGAACGTTGGCGTTAACTATCTTCGCGAACACGTTGACCCAACTACGCGTATGCATTATTCGTACATCTCGGCGGGTGAAAAACCAAATATAGTACCTAAGTACGCCGCACTTCATTACTTTTTAAGAACTAAGGACTTAAAGTATGGTTATGAAGTTTTAGAAAGAGTTAAAAAAATAGCGCAAGGCGCTGCTTTAATGACTGAAACCGAGTGTAAAATAACGGTTAACGTAATGGCGTCTGGCTGTATTCAAATTTCCGAGTTTAACGACTTCTTCTATGAAGCAATGAAGAAAGTTCCACCGCTTACCTATAACGAAGAAGAAATGGCGTTTGCAACCGAAATATTCAAAAACGTTAACGGTAGAGCCCCGCGCGAGGGGGAAGAAGTTATTCCTACCGGCATTAAAAAACCTACGGGCAATCACGTTAACGCCCCCGTATCGACTGACGCTGGCTATCTTACTAGATTAACGCCTACGTCACGCTTGCATGGTTGGGGTTGGGTTTACGGTACGCCGGGTCATTCTTGGGGTATCGTTTCAGCGTGTGGCCACGAGTTAGGCTTAAAAGCAGCGGTTCACGCTGGTATGGCGCTTGCTCAATGCGGTTACGATATTGCAAAAGACCCGTCTGTTATAGTTGGTTGGAGAAAAAATCTTGACGAGCAACTTGAAAAGGAAGGCGGAGCAATTAAGCCTATATTCCCAGAAAGAAAGGGTTAAAAAACAATTAAAAAACGCAGGGTTTTTCCTGCGTTTTTACTTTTTAATAGGTAAAAGTTTGTTCTTTACCGTTAAGCGCGTCTAAATATTTTTTACACTCTTTTTTAGCGCTTTCAAGCGATAAGCATTTATAGTTACCGCACTCTTTTTTAGTTCCGCCAAAAATCTCGCCTGGGTGATTAATGGTTTTTTCAAGCGCAATTTTCAATTCTTTTAACACCGTTTGATTGTCAAGATTTCTAACAAGTAGGTAAAAACCCGTTCGGCAACCCATAGGCCCAAAATAAATAACGGAGTTTTTAATGGCGGAATTTCTTAAATAGGTTGCAAGCATGTGTTCAACGGAGTGCATGGTAACGTCGTCCAAATAATCGTTTGAATTTGGTATGCGCGTTCTAAGGTCGTAAGTTATAATATCTCCGTCAATTCGCGACACGTAAATACCAACGTTGATTTGGTCGTGGTCTACGGTGAAACTTGATATTTTACTGATTTTATTTTCCATAGTAAAACAATTATATCATAAGTTTTTACAGATTGACAATTGAAAATTAATAATATAAAATATAATTATGGCTAAAAAACTTGAAAAACCTATCACAGATTACAACGAATATAAAAGGCGACTTAGAAAAGTTAAAATTATAAGGTTTTTATCTATAACCATACCGCTCGTATTCGTTGTGTGCGCTACTATAATATTTTTCTCAAAAGGAAGGGTTCTTAGTGTTTTTGGCGTGAAAAATTTTAGGTTGGTTATGGATATATATTACGGTACGTTTTACGTTTTAGTAGGTATCGTGTGTGTTATAATTTTGGTTTTAACGGCAATATTTTTAATAAATATGATAATAGATTTTATAAAAGGCTTAAAAAAGTAAAGTTTGAAAAAGAGTGGAAGATCCACTCTTTTTACTGATGTGTTGACAAAAGGATATAAAAAAGATAAACTAAAAATATAATAAAAACGGAGATTTTTATGAAATCACAAACAAAAAGCAATATAATAATTACAGCGTGTTTATTTTTAGCGTTTATAATTTTTACAATACTCGTTAAATGCGTTGACGTTCAAGCCATAGGTCCGCTTGGTTCAACGGTGGGGCTTGCAAGCATAAACGAAGCGGTTTTTAAGGTGTTTGGCGTTAATCAAACGATGTACGACGTTACTGAAATATTAGGCTATTTAACGTTTATAATTATCGCGTTTTTCGCAGGGCTTGGCGCGTATCAACTGATAAAAGGTAAAAGCATAAAAAAAGTTGATTATAAAATATTAGCGCTTGGCTGTTTTTACGTAGTAGTTTTACTATTTTACGCTTTGTTTGAAGTTATTGAAATTAACTTCCGCCCAGTTTTAATAGGAGGGGAACTTGAAGCGTCGTACCCGTCGTCTCACACTATGCTTTCAATTTGCGTAGTAAGTTCTGCAATGATAGTTTTAACTGAAACGTTAAACGGGAAAAAGGCTATTACAATTACGGTAGTTATAGTAGGTTACGCCCTTATTTTTACGGTGGTAATAGGTAGGCTTTTATCGGGCGTTCACTGGTTTAGCGACGTGTTTGGTGGAATTTTATTATCCTTTGCTCTTGTTATGTTATTTTATACGGCAACCGAGTTTTTACGAGAAAAACTTCAAAAATAAATAAAAAAACGAGTGGGCTTCCACTCGTTTTTAATTTTTTATAATGCGTTTTCAATGGCTTTAAGAAGTTCGTCATAACTCTCAAAAGCGGGAATTTCAGGGAAATCTTTTTTAATTTTATCCGTACTTCTAAACAAAAATCCTTTTTTACTTGCCTTTATCATTTCAAGGTCGTTATAACTGTCCCCAGACGCTATCGTTTCAAAACCAACCGATTGTAACGCTTTTACGGTAGAGAGTTTTGAGTGCTTACATCTCATTTTATACCCAACTATTTCGCCGTTTTCATTAACTTCTAAATTATTGCAAAAAAGGGTGGGGTTGCCAAGTTTTTTCATAAGCGGTGCGCCGAACTGATAAAACGTGTCGCTTAAAATAATGACTTGCGTTTTCGACCTTAACTTATCTAAAAACTCCTTAGCACCTTCAAGCGGATTGATTTTTTCAATAGTTTTTTGTATTTCGTTAAGACCTAAATTATGCTCTTTAAGAATTTTAAGGCGATAAGCCATAAGTTTATCGTAATCAGGTTCTTCACGAGTGGTGATTTTAAGTTCAGGAATATTAGTTGCTTCACTAAAAGCAATCCAAATTTCAG
>JAZLBK010000125.1:0-15724 GCA_045613665.1 Christensenellaceae bacterium
TGAGCCATATCTCTTTCAGCGTTGGTGGTTATGAGTTGGCAACCGCTAAGCATAAAAATCGACATAACCGTAGCAACAGCAAGTGAAGTTATTTTGGCAAAAAGTTTCTTCATAAAATTCTCCGTCTTTAACAAAAAGGGCATAATTTCCCTTATATTTAATATAATAGCGTTACTATTATACAAAATAATCTCTTTTATTGCAATACTTTTTTTACAGTTTTCATAAAAAATACGCAATTAAATCAGTTTTCAAAAGAAAGAAAGTCAATCATTAACTTAATTTCGTCTTGCGGTTTACCGCCTGAAACGTTAAACACTATAACGGGGCGTTCGTCAAAAGTCAAGGTAACCGAGTTTTTATATTCTTTAAGTCTATTCGTAATGCGCCCGTCTTTTAGGCTTTCAAGATTTTTAAGCGTTAACTTAGCAACGCTTAGCGAAACGCAAAGTTTAATAGCCTCTACGCTAATTGCCTTAACCTTTAACACGGCAATATCAATTAGCGTTAAAACGGCAGTCGGCGGAACGCCAAACTCTTCGGTAAGGTAGCTTATAACGCGTTCTTTGTCTTTTAGACAAGAAATTTCAGCAATCTGCTTGTAGACATCCATACGCGTTCTTTCGCTTTCAATATAATTTTCAGGGATATACGCGTCCGCTTTTATATCGAGTTCAAGTTCGGCGTTTTTAGTAACTTCGCCAAGTTCTTCTTTCAAAAGTTTACTGTAAAGTTCGTATCCCACGCGGTCTAAATGTCCGTGCTGTTCTTTACCTAAAACGTTACCTGCACCGCGAAGTTCCAAATCGCGCATGGCAATTTTGTAACCGCTACCCATCTCGGTATATTCCATAAGCGCGGATAATCGCTTATACGACGCGTCAGTCAAAATCTTGCCTTCGGTGTAGGTAAAATACGCGTAAGCCATTAAATTACCACGCCCCACCCTACCTTTTAACTGGTAAAGGGTGGAAAGCCCTAACCTATCGCTACTTTCAACTATCAAGGTGTTGGCGCGCGGTACGTCGATACCGTTTTCGATAATAGTGGTGGCAATTAAAACGTCCGCCTCGCCGTTATAGAACGCCATTACGCTATTTTCAAGTTCTTTTTCCGGCATTTGTCCGTGCCCAACTATTATTTTTGCCGTTGGAACGATTTTTCTTACCTTGTCGGCAAAAAGATAAATGTCTTCAACGCGGTTGTATAAAATAAACGCCTGTCCACCCCTTGAAAGTTCGCGGTTAAGCGCGTCTTTTATAAGCGAATCAGTAAGTTCAGCCACCACCGTTTGAACGGGTATTCTCTGCTTGGGCGGAGTGTTTATAGTGCTTATATCTCTAATGCCTGAAAGGGACATGTGTAGCGTTCTTGGAATAGGCGTTGCAGATAGAACGAGGGTGTCTACGTTCTCTTTTATAAGTTTGAGTTTTTCTTTGTGTTCAACGCCGAAACGCTGTTCTTCGTCTACTATCAAAAGCCCTAAATCTTTGAATTTTATATCCTTTGAAAATAGTCTGTGCGTTCCTATAATAAAATCAATTTCGCCGTTTTCAACGGCTTTTATAGTGTCTTTTTGTTGTTTTGCAGTCTTAAATCGGTTAAGAACGTCTATCCTAACGCCAAAATCTTTGAACCTTTGAACCGCCGTTAAAAAGTGTTGTTGCGAAAGTATAGTGGTGGGCGCAATCATTGCAACTTGCTTTCCGTCGGCAACCGCCTTGAAACAAGCGCGGAAGGCAACTTCGGTTTTACCAAAACCCACGTCACCGCAAAGTAGCCTGTCCATAACCTTAGTGCTTTCCATATCTTCTTTAATTTCTTGCATTGAAGAAATTTGGTCCTCGGTTTCTTCAAACCCAAAAGAATTATCAAACTCTGCCGTTAAAGCGTTGTCCTCTGCAAAGGCATAGCCTTTCGTACTTTGCCTTTCTTGGTAGAGTTTTTTTAGGTTGACCGTCATTTTAGATATAGACGCTTTAACCCTTTCTTTAATTCTTTCAAACTCACCGTTACCTATTTTGTTTAGAGTGGGCGTTTCGCTACCGCCAAGATATTTCGACAGCCTATCCATCTGGTCGGTAGAAACGTAAAGCCTATCGCCACCTGCGTATTCGAGTTCAACGTAGTCCTTTCCACCTTCAACGGTGTTTATGCGCTTAACGCCCTTTACCAAGCCAACGCCAAACCTTTCGTGAACGGCAAAACCGCCTACTTCGGGCGCGGTAAATAGGTCGCCACGCTTTCTTTTAACGGGTTTTAAGTTGGATTTTTTGGCAAACAAATCACCCGTGCCGATAACCGCAATTTTACAGTCTTGATAAATAAACCCACTGTCGAGCCATAGGGTTGAAACAATTATTCCACTTGAATTTTCGTCAATATTATCGCTAAATTTAACGGGAATTTTATTTTCTAAAAGTTTATAATAAACTTTTTCGGCGTTCATATAGTCGCCACAGCAAAGTATAACGGTAAAACCTACTACACTCCACCCCTTTACGTCTACAACTAAATCGTCAGCCTTTAAGAAATATCTCATAACGGGCGTACTTCTTAAATTATACGTTTTAAGCGGATTAAAAAAGGGAACTTTTGCAGTAAGCGTTTGAAGGGCAAGACAGTTATAAGAAGATAGAAGTTCCTTTACCCTTTCGTCCGTCGACATAGCGCCAAGAATAAAATCCATACCTTCGCCCGTTCTAAGCACGGAATTTACCCTTTCAAGATGTTCTTTATAGTGATAGTAAAGGTTTTCGCCGGTAATTTTAGCCTCGTCGTATACAACTACGGTATTTTTAGGAAAAAACTCGGTAAAATCGTCGGTTTTGTTTTTTATAAGCGGAAAAATATACTGCATTGAGGGGTCTAATAAATCCGTTTCAAGTTTAGAAACTATCTTGTCGTATAACGCTTTCGCCTTTTCACCTATTATAAGGTTGCCGTATTTTTTACAAGAATTCTTAAGTTTTAATTTTATTTCTTCAACTTCGTCGCTTTCAATAAAACAATCGGTTACGCCAAGTACGGTAACGGTATTTTTTTCTTCGCCTTTCGATTTAATTTTTTCAAGCGTATCCCCAAAAAAGTCAAGCCTAAAAGTAGCGTCGCTATTTATAGGAAACACCGTAAGCGTATCGCCCCTTAATGAAAAACTGCCTGCACTTTCGCAAACTTCACAGCGCGTATAACCTAATTTTACTAAGTTTTCACATACCGAATAAAGTTCGTAGTCTACACCTTTAACAAAGTTAAAACGCTTAACTTTTTTTGGAAAGAGTTGCATAAGCGCTTCAAAAGTGGTAACCGTTATTTTTGCGCCCTGTTCAATCTCGTAAAGGGCGGTTAAGCGTTTATATAAATTTTCTTTATCGAAAGTTGATTTATATAAAAGCGAATCGTCTTTCGGGTTTAGTAAAACTACTTTTTCGCCCGTTAACTGACTAATTTCTTGTACGCACTTTTTAGCGGTTATAATATCTCTTACTATATACAAAACGGGGTTGTTAAACGAGCCTACAAGCCTACATTTTTCAGCAAACGAAACGCCGAAAACTGCGGTGGGAATACCACCGCAGACGTCATTTATTATTTGGTTGTATTCTCCGCCGTACTTTGCCGAGCACAATAGTTTTTTAAGCATACTTAACCGTTATATTTATTCATAACCACGTCAAACTTTTCGCCGTTTATAAATGAAATTACAGCGTTAGACGCCCTTTCAATAGCACTTTCCATTTCGCTAAGGTTTATATCCGACAAAACGTAGTCGACCAAACTTCCCTTAAAATCAACGGGCTTACAACCTATACGAACTCTTGGAAAATCGCCCGTTCCTAAGTGTAAAATAATATTTCTCATACCGTTATGAGTTCCCGAAGAACCCTTTTGCCGTATTCTTATACTTCCTTTCTCAACGTCGATATCGTCGTACACTACTAAAAGGTTTTCGGTAGGAATTTTATAAAAGTCAACTGCGCTTTTAATACTTTCACCACTTAAATTCATATAGGTTTGGGGTTTTATAAGTATAACCTTTTCACCCTTGCAATTTAAGGTAGCGTATAGCCCTTTATGACCTTTTTTATCTATTGTAACGCCGAGTTTAGACGCCACTTTATCAATAACCATAAAACCTAAATTATGAACGTTTTTGGCGTATTTTTTATCAGGGTTTCCAAGCCCCGCGATTAACAACATTTCAAACCTACCTAATTTTTTAGTAAAATTATACAATACTTTAACCGCTTTTGCAAGTTAATTATTAACTATTTCTTATTTATAACATTTTATTGTAAAATACGACCTTTTACGGTAAATAACACCACTTTAAGTATGGTAAAACAAAAAAAAGGTGGTTTTATATGATAAAAAATAAATTAACTTACGTAAACGTAATTTCAACGCTATTTTCGGCGGTGTTTTTCACTTTGCTTAACTCTTGTCTGCCCGCAAATTCCTTTTTGAGCGTTTCGCTACTTAACGCGCTACTTTATTTGGGGACGAGCGCAATAGGAACTTTCATAGCCTTTCTTTTAGGCTTTTTAGTAAACTTTAACCTAAGTAAATTTTTTTGCGGATTGATATCGGCAATTTTAGTTTGCCCGATATACGCACTTTTGAAAAAAAAGAAAATCCGCTTGGGCGCAAAAATACTTCCCTTATCCCTACTTTCAGTTTTGCCGTTTTTACTAATTAAAAGTTTTGGCGACACTGCCTTTACCCTTATTCAAGGCGCGGTTTCTATACTTTTAACGCTAATATTTATTTCCGCGTCAAGAGTAATTTACGTTAAGCGGTTTAAGTATAAATGCGCGGTTGACGAACTCGTTTGCCTTACAGTATTCTCCTTTGCAATAGGCGTTGGTTTTATCAATCTTTTGGGTTTTTACATATATCGCTCAGTCGTAATTTTTATAATTTTAGTTTGCTGTTACGTGTTTAACGCAGGCATTACGGCAATAGTTTCCACCGTTCTTGCAATCGCGCCTTCAACGGTAGGGCTAAACCTTGACTATTTTGCGTGTTTTAGTTTAATTACAGCCCTATCGGTAGTTTTTTATAAAAAATCTAAGTTTCTATGCGCACTTTCTGCGATGGCGGTTGACGTGGTGTTTCTAACCGTTTTCAAACTGTACGGCGCGTACGTTTATACCGACGTTTTGTATTCGGTAATTCCCGTTTGTCTATTTTTATTTTTACCAACCGCGCTGTTTGATAACCTTAGAAAAAAGGCTACGAGTTTAAGCGAAAAACTTTTGCCAAGGTACGCCATTAACCGTATGCGCGTTAGCGTTTCGGGAAAACTTTACGACGTTGCAGGCGTTTTTAGTGAAATGAAACAAGGCTTTGAAAAACTTAAAAGTTCCGTTTCAACGGGCGAAGAATTATTTTCGCGCATGGCTGACGAAGTTATGCTTTCCGTTTGTGAGAGTTGCCCGTCTTTTTCAAGGTGTAGGCAAAAGGAAATGCCCGAAAGAGAAGAACTTATTAAAATCATTTCAGTAGGCGTAGCAAAAAACCGAATTTCGCTTATCGACCTTACTAAAAGGTTTGCCGAAAACTGCGGATACCTAAACTCTATTATTTTTGAAATTAACTCGCTAATAGGCAAATACCGAGAAAAAGTTAAAGAGATTAACGATATATCAAGCGGAAAAGAACTTATAACTATGCAAACGGACGGCGTTTCCGGCGTTCTTAAAAATATGGCGCTTGATTTTTCTAAAAACCTATCTTACCTAAGCGAAACGGAAAAATTAGTTGGCGAATTTTTACATAAAAAAGGAATTACCTATTTAGAAATTATGGCGCTTGGCTACGACGAAGGCGTTGAAATTAACCTTATAATTAGCCCCGACGAACTTAACGTAACCGAACTTTCCCTTGCCGTTTCACAAGCACTATCTAAAAAAATGAGCGTGGTTTCTAAAACTGCAATTTCAATAAATTTATGTGCCGTAACTCTTCGCCCCGCACCCTTTTTAGACGCGGCGTTTGGGCTTTCTAACTGCAAAAAGCACGGCTCGGTGTCAAGCGGGGATACTCACGCTTTAACTAAAATTGACGAAGGTTGTTTTCTAATAGCACTTAGCGACGGTATGGGTAGCGGTATTCAAGCAACGCAAACGTCGTCAACGGCAATATCGCTAATAGAGTCTTTTTACAAAGCAGGGCTTGAAAGCAAAGTGATACTCGGTATGGTAAACAAAGTTTTAGCGCTTAACACCGACGATAATTTTTCCGCTATCGACGTTTTGAGTATAAACCTATTCAAAAGTTCAGGCGATTTTATTAAAATAGGCTCGCCTGCAAGTTATCTTATTACCGAACAAAGTATTCAAATAATTGAAGGCAACTCTCTCCCCTTAGGTATTTTAGACGACTTAAAACCAACGGGCGTTTCAATTCCTATTGAAGAAGGTGCAACGGTTTTATTAGTAACCGACGGGATTTCCGACGCGTTCGGCTCGTCAACCGACCTTATATCTTACCTTAAAACGCTAAAAACTCTCAACCCCCAACAACTTGCCGACGACGTTATTAAAAAAGCCGTTTTGTTAGACGACGGCAACCCCAAAGACGATATGACCGCCTTAGCCGTAAGAATATTCAAAAAAGCGTCATAACCCACTTGATTTATTAAAAAACGGCAGTATAATGTGCTTGCGTCTGGAATATTTAACGGGAGGAAGGGGTATGAAAACCTTAATTATAAAAGCAAATAAATATAAAAAAGCGTTAGCGCTTTGTAGCGGTGAAAAAGCGCGTTTGAACCCTTCCTTAAAGGTAATAACCTGTGAGCGAAATTCAAGTAATAGTGGCGTTTCTTCAAAAGTACAGCATTGACGTTATAATTTTAAGTACGATTATAACGGTTGTAACCAACTTAGTAAAAAAAGTTCTACCCGAAAAGTTAAGTAATTTTAAGGGTTATTTGCCATTTTTATTAGGCGTGATTTTCTACGCGGTATATTCCGCTATTTCTAAGAGCAATTTAAGCGTTTTTAGCATAATTAGCAAAGGCGTTCAGTCGGGCGGTATCGCAACGCTTATTTATGCCTTTTCTAAGCACGTTTCCAAATCACAAGGCGACGTAACCGGCGCAATTTCCGACGTTTTGAAGGGGATTTTATCGGCTAAATCGATAAGCGGTGTCGCCAAAATAATTTCAAACATTTTTAACGCACAAATTCCCGAAGAGGAAATGATAGGCAAAATTGAAACTATTTTACAAGAAAACACGGACGTTTCAAGTGAAGTTTTAACGGCAGTTGCAAAACTAATAACTAAAACTTTAACCGATAAAAAATAACTTCATAAGAAACGGGGCGAGGGGTTTTACCCTCGCTTTTTCATTGCATAATTTTTAACTATTTATTGATAATATTTCTATGAAACTTTATAAAAAAAGGGCGGATAACGTTAACGAAATTATCACCCGACTTAATAGCGACGATATTATTTACTTTGACTTTACCGCCGGCAAAACGGCGGTAACAGCAATTTACGCGGAAAGTTTATCCGATAAAACTATGCTTGGAAAACAAGTTGTTGAACCCTTGCAAGAAAAGGGCTGTTTTGAAACGATTGACGAAGTTATTAAATCAGTAACCTTGCCTGAAACGGAAAAAATGTCAACTTTTTGCGATTGTATTGACAAAATAATTTCAGGCGACGCAGTAATTATAATCGACGGGCTTGATAAAGCAATATCGGTATCAACAAAAAAACCCGCCGCCCGCGCCGTTTCTGAACCGCCTACCGCATCGATTTTGAAAGGGCCGAGAGAAGGGTTTGTAGAAAACTCGCAAACTAATATGAGTTTAATACGCCAAAGGCTAAAAACACCCGACTTAAAGTACGAAAAACTAACGGTGGGCAAACAGTCGAAAACTACCGTTGGGCTGGTTTACATTTCTTCTATTGCAAACGAAGAACTAATAAAAACTCTGCGCGATAAAATTAGTAAAATTAACGTTGACGGCATAGTTGATAGTTCCTACATTATAAAGTGCATTTCAAATAGAAAAACTTCAATGTTTAAGCAAGTGGGTAGCACTGAAAAACCCGATATATTTTCGGCAAAACTTCTTGAAGGCAGGGTGGGAATTATCGTTGATGGCTCGCCCATTGCCCTAACAGCGCCCTTTATATTTTTAGAAGACTTTCAATCAAGCGAAGATTACTATATAAACACTTATAGGGCGAATTTTGCAAGAATTTTAAGAATTTCAGCCGTTATAATTTCAATACTTTTGCCCGCGTTTTTCGTTGCGGCGCAACTGTTTCACTTGCAGTTTATACCACTTGCGTTTTTACTAACTATCGTGGGCAGTATAAAGGGAATACCGCTATCTCCAAGCGTTGAGATGTTCGTAACCCTTCTTATTTTTGAAATTCTTAACGAGGCAAGTATCCGTATGCCGAGATACGTGGGTATTGCAATGAGCGTCGTAGGGGCGCTCGTTCTTGGTGAAACGGCTGTAAACGCGGGTATGGTTTCAACGCCAACGATTATGATAATAGCCCTTTCAGGAATATGCTTTTACGTTACGCCCGACCTTAACGAAACGCTATCGGTAATTAGACTTATGTTTTTAACTATTGCCGGATTTATGGGCGGTTACGGTATTATTTTATTAAGTGCGGGGCTAATAACCTATCTAAGCGATTTTACTTCTTTTGGAACGCCTTATCTATCCCCGTACGCGCCTATGAATTTTGAAGATATGCAAGACGGATTTATTATGAATTTTTACGCCGAACAAAAAAAGCGCCCTTCATTTTTAAGCACGAAAAATAGAACGCGTAAGGGGGAACTATGAACAAGATTTCAGTTAGACAACTTTCCTTTATAATAGCGGTAATATTTTCAGTTGTAAAATTTTACGTTTTGCCCGCGCACGTTTCGGCGTTTTCAAGCGAGGCGGGCTGGTTGGCGCTTGCGCTTAATTTTATAATAGATTTTTTACTACTTTTAATTTGCCTATATATTGTAAAAAACCAGCCTTACGATAGCGTTTATCAAACGAGTTCTAAACTGTTTGGCAAAACTTTTACTAAAATCGTGTTTTTTATATACGCCTTTTACTTTTTATTAAAAGCGTTTATTCCTATTTTAGAACAAAAAAATACCATAAGTTTAACCTTTTACGAAAGCCAGCCTACCCTTCTTATTTTTATGCCCTATTTCGTGGTTGGTTTTTATATTATTCTAAAAGGCGCTAACGCTTTTGCAAGGAGTGTTGAACTTATAAGTATACTTTGGGTTGTTGGAATTTTAATTACCCTTTCACTTTCAATACCCGCTGGGGAATACGCCTCACTTTTACCCCTTATTCAGCCTGCAAAAAAAGTTTTAAGCGGAACGCTAAACTCGTTTATTTGGTTTGGCGACCCACTCGTAATACTATTTTTAGCCGAGTTTTTATCTAATACAAAAGGACTTTATAAAAAGACTATTATCGGTTTCGTCGTGGGCGCGCTCGTTACCTTGATACTCGTTATGGTATTTTACTCGGTCTTTCAAGGAATAGCCGAAAGGCAGTATTACGCGCCTATTAAAATGAGCAAATACTCAATAACCTTATCAAACATAGGTAGGCTTGACTATTTTGGCGCGCTGACCTTTTCGCTCGTTAGCGTGTACGCTATGAGTTTACCTATGCTAATTGCAACAATTTGCATAAACAAGGTTTTAGACATTAAAAATAACTTTGTAGTTCCGCTACTCGTTACTATTTGCGAACTATTTTTAGTATTTTTCTTTCAAAACGAAATTTTTTCTAACATAAAATTCGTGCAGACTTATCTGTTGCCGTTTATGTTAGTTGCCTGCTATATACTGCCGTTAATTTTGTTTTTCGGCGTGGTTTTTAATAAGCGTAAATTTAAGTTAAAGGGGGCTAAAAATGTATAGGCGCGCTAAATTTTTCTTAATAATTTTCGCAATAGTTTTTATCAACTTTTTAACTCTTGACTTCTTGCTTATAGACGTTGAAAAAACCGCGCTTATAGTTGCTATCGGTATAGATAAAACTAACAGCGGTTACGAGGTTACCGCCCAAATAGCCGTTCCAGAAGCGACTAACCAGTCAACTAAATCAAACGAGTCGGTTATCTACGCCACGGGCGATACTTTGTACGACGCGGTTAGTGACATAGGAAGTCGTACGGGCTGGTATCCAAAACTGAGTTTTTGCAACCTTATAATACTTGGCAACAAGGTTTTTGAAGAAAACGTTATGGGCGTTGTGGACTTTTTCGTTCGCTCTTATAAGGTTGAAGACAGCGCAATTTTGTGCGCCAGCGAAAAAACGGCAAAAGAAGTTCTTCTTTCTATTTCGCCACTTGACAATATTTCAAGTTTTGCATTAACCAAAATTTTCGTGCGCGACCATAACAGCGCAAGTAAAATATTAACAACGTCAATTAAAGACTTTGCAAAATTCTACTACTCGCCGTGCAAATCGGGTTTTATGCCGATGATAAAAATGATTGACACGAAAGACAAGGGCAACAACACTTCGCAAGCGTCGTCTTTAACGTCAAATAGTGGAGCGAGCGAGCAGGGCGATAAGAACACCCCCGTGGTTTACGACGCTGAAACTTGCCTACTTTTTTCAAAAGGGTATAAAACGGGCGAGATTTCAGGCGACGAATGTTTATTCTATTCTCTGTTTGAAAAAAGCGTGAACGAAGCCTTTTTCAATCTTGAAATTACAGACGAAGACGGTAATACCGGCAAAGCGCTTATAGGAATTAAAAGGGTTAAATCTTCAATTAACCTTAAATACGACGGCGACACCCCTACCCTTAAAGGAGATATGAAACTTTGGATACAAATAATAGATACCGACTTCCCTCAATCAATGCAACAAATCGCAACCATAGGTAGGCTTAGTGAAAATATGCTAAATAAAGCGTCAAGTTACGCGCTTACTACCCTTAACTCGCTATTTGAAAAAACAACGAGTGCTGGTTGCGATATATTTGAAAGCAAAAATATGTTATACAGATTTCATAACGATAGGTTTGAACAAGAACAGAAAAATTTTCTATCTAAGTTAAAATGCGATTTTACCGTTACTTGCCAAAACTATATTTAATTGATATAATAGTTTTATGAAATACGATAAAATCCTATTTGACCTTGACAATACCGTTATTGACTTTGACGATGCCGAAAGCAACGGTATTAGACTAACTTTTGAAGAATTTAATATCCCGTTTAAGATAGAGTATTTAACTTCCTTTCACGAGATTAACGATAATCTTTGGAAAATGCTTGAAAAGGGGCTTGTAGATAGACCTACCCTTATTAAAACTCGGTTTGAAGAACTTTTCAAACTATACGGCATAAAAGGTATTGAGCCACTTGAATTTAACCAAAAATACCTTATAAATTTATCTAAGGGCAGAAAGTTAATTGACGGTGCGTCAAACACCATCAAAGAAGTTTTTAACCTTGGCGCAAAGTGTTATTTTATAACTAACGGCGCGGTGGCTGTGCAAAAAAACCGCCTTATAGGTCAACCTTTTATGGAATTTATATCGGGAATTTGCATTTCTGAAAGCGTTGGCGCTAAAAAGCCCGACAAGGCGTTTTTTGATAAAGCCGAAGAACTTTTTAAGGTAAAGTTCGATAGTAAAACACTTATCGTTGGGGACAGTTTGTCAAGCGATATACAAGGCGGAATAAACGCGGGGATTGATACTTGCTACGTCAATAGAAATCGCGCAAAAAACCTTTCTGGGATAACGCCAACTTATGAAATTTTTGATATTAAAGAGTTAATAAATATCGTAAAATAAGCGGTCAAACGACCGCTTATTTTAATATACTGTATTATGAGTTACGATAGAATTAAAGCGGTAAATTACGCTAAAACTTGGGCTTTACGAAGAAACCCAAACTACTACGATTTTTCTTCACTTGGCGGAGACTGCACTAACTTTTGCTCACAATGTTTATTTGCTGGCTCTTCCGTTATGAACTACACTCCCGTTATCGGCTGGTATTTCCTTTCACTACAAAGTCGCGCGCCCGCTTGGTCTGGGGTTAATGAGTTTTATAACTTTTTAATAAATAACAACGGCGTTGGCCCTTTTGGTAAGCCCTGTAACCTTAGTGACCTTGAAGTAGGCGATTTTATCGAACTTGGAAATAGTTACGAATTTTATCACTGCCTTTTCGTAAGCGGTTTCTCGGGGAATATTCCGCTTGTTTGCTCACATAGTTACGATAGGCTTGACGCACCCCTTACTTCATACTATTACGAGCGCGTCCGCTTTATAAAAATACAAGGCGTTAGATATTAAAATTAATTTCTATTGTCAAGAATTATATCGCTACCAAACTTAAAGTAAATTAAAGAATAGTTATTGCCGATAATTTTGTACATAAGAGTAAAATAGGTACGAACTTCTGTGCCAAACGCATTATCGGCGTCAACATAACTTGATACTGTCGCTATTTGAGAAAAAGCATTTAATGAAATATCCCAGTCAAACCACGGAAAATCAGCAGATGTAGGCGACATTAAAATTGCTTTAACGTAATTTTTTGAACTTGTTTCTAAATTTGCTTTTTGGCTAGAAGTTAAATAAAAATATGATAATTTTGTCTTATACTCACCATTTGAATACATATCTACGCCAGCATAACGAACTATATAAACATTTTTATCTTTGTTAAGATATAAAATTATATTTGTTAACCCTTCGCTAGTTATTCTATAACCAGTATCACCTTCATTATCAATATTGTCTAACATTTCATCGTGAGTAAAATCTTGTATATCTAAAATTTCACAATTTGTTAATACAGTTAATATATCGTTTGCTTTTTCTTGCGTCGTATCGCAAGTATCCATTATCAATTTAACATCTTTTGGTATTTGTGGTGTGTTTTTTGGTTTTTCATCGTTAACAGAGCTAGATAATATAGCACCAAAAACACCTATTATAATCGCAATAACAAAATAAATTCCAATAAGTTTACCTACTTTTATTTTTTTAGTTTTCATTTTAATTTCTCCTTACATATAACAGCAGTTTGCTGTTTTTACACAATTATACAGCGGTTTGTTGTATCTTGTCAATAAAAGGAGATTAATAAATGGAAGTTTTTGCAAAAAGATTAAAGGAGTTAAGAAAAGAAAATTCGCTTTCTCAAAACAATGTGGCAAAAACGTTAGGAATTACTCAACAATCTTATGCTAGATATGAAGCCGACACGTCTGAACCGTCGTTTGAAATGTTAGTTCAAATATCTAAGTTATTTGATGTTTCTTGCGATTATTTACTAGGTAAAACAGAATATTAAAAAACGGTGGGTTTCCACCGTTTTTTACTGTTTTACTTTTATTACGTTAAACTTTATTATTGATACTATATTTGCAGAAAATTCAAAAACGTAACTTAGCGTTGCAAATATTGCAGCGCCAGACCAAACGTTAAACAACACCGATATCAAGGTAGGAATTAGCATTAAATACCTAACCTTTTTAATATCTCTAATTCTAAATATAAAGATATATAAAATTAAGCCTATTAGATATAAAACGTCAATTATTTCAACGTTTTTTAATATCCAAAGGTTAATAATAAAATAAGACGCTAACGTTAAAGCGGAAAATATCAACGCCCAAATAATAGGTGCTTCAACGTTTTTGTTTTCATAATAGTAAAAGGTAAGCGCACGCATTAAGCCTATAATTAGCCCTACCATAGCAAAAAACTGCAAGTTAAAAAAGTACGAAATTATTAAAAATACTATGCAAAGCGATTGAAAGAGTAAAAAGTTCTTCTTTTTAACGAAATACGAACAAATTACGAAAGCCATCGCTATAAAACTTGCAATTAAAGATAAAATTTCACTCCTCATAAAATCCTTTTTGATTTTTTATATAATGAAACAAATACTGCTGAATATAGCCCGAGTGTTCGTCAAACTCGGCTATAAACCACTCTGCCATTTTTTTACGGTCTTTTTCCTTTCCGTTAAAGTGATTAATATAAATTTTTTCTATCCAAGTATCCACAGGGAAAGTTTTAGTTCTAAAAAATCCAAAAAGCATAATGCAATTTGCAACTTTATCGCCAACGCCGTGTAGTGACGTTAAGGCGTTATAAAGGTCTTTATCGCCAAGAAGTTTTAATTTTTCAACGCCTAACCCACTTTTAAGGGCGTTTATAACTTTAATAAAATAGTTACCGCGATAGCCAAAACCAAGTTCTTTATAGTCCTTTTCAGTTAGAGTTGAAAGTTCTTCTAAGGTAGGAAAAGCGTTATAACTTATAAAGGGCGAACCAACTTTTTTGCCCACCTTTTCACATAATTTTTCTACGGTTGACGCAATTCTTTTAACGTTGTTGTTCTGCGAAATTATAAAGGTAAAAAGCATTTCAAACGCGTCTTGTTTAAGTATTCTTATACCCTTACCGCTTTTTGCCGAAAGATTTAGCGTTTTATTTCCATAATTTATAGCCTTGCTAAAAATTTCGGCATAATCGCGCGATAGGTCAAAGTAACTTCTAAAATAATTTTCATCTTCCGTTTCTATAACGGTGTTTTCCCCATCGGTATATATATAGCATATTTTATCTAAGGAAATGAGTAAATATCCCTTTTTATATTCTTTATACCTAAATACTTGACCGCAAGAAAGCGTGTCTATCGGGCTAAAAAATTCGCCGTTTACTACAATTTTATTCATACAAATTTATAAAAAGGCAAGTTAAACTTGCCTTTTTGATTATTCCCCGTCATTTATATAAAGTATACCAAGCGTGTGTTCGCCACAGTGCGAGCAAATCGTTGAACCTGCTCTCGTTTCCAAAATTTCTTCAAACCCAACCGCTGAAACTACTTCGCGCGCAGCCTCAATCATTTCAGGTGACGCTGAACTATAAGTTATAAAACAACGCTTTTTGTCGGGCGTGTTAAATTCTTGAAGAGTATCTTTACAATATTTTTTAATAAGCGACGGCATATTTCTGCCGATATATTTTTTACCGCTTATCATCTTGCCGTTTCTAACTACGATTTGCGGTCTAATGCCCGCCGCCTTACCGAATAAAAACGCAGTTGAAGAACATCTACCGCCCTTGTGAAGATAATCGAGTTTTTCAACGATAAAACTTGCTTGAACGAAAGGAATACGCTTTTGAACTTTTTCAACGATAACGTCTAAATCACTTTCGGTTTCACTAAGTTCGCGAGTGTAAATGGCGCTAAGAGCAACGCCAGTTGATAACGACGCACTGTCAATAACCCTAACTTTTCCGCCAAAACTTTGGCTTGCATTAACGGCGTTTTGGTGAGATGCGCTCATATGCTTTGAAATGTTAAAATGAATAACCCCGTCGTAACCCATATCCAAAAACTTTTGGAAGTAAGTTTTATATAACTCTTCATTAGCAGCGCTGGTTTTAGGTAAAACCTTATTTTCTCTAACGTAATTAAAAATCATATCGGGGTTTACAGACCCATCGTCAAGATAATCATTATCGCCAAGAAGAATTCCAAGCGGAACAATTTTAATATCGTATTTTTCTAAAATGGCAGGCGTTACGTCAATAACGCTATCAGCCGAAATTGCTAATTTCATAAGCCCTCCGATAAATTTTACTTTTGTATTTTACATAATTATTGTGCACTTGTCAAGTACTAATGACAATAAACGTAATTTATCACTATTTTATCACTTTGTTTTTT
>JAZLBK010000126.1:0-7745 GCA_045613665.1 Christensenellaceae bacterium
ATAAGTTGCCTTTTTATTTTAACAAGCGTATAATTAAGAACTAAGGAGATTTACTAATGGATACTCAAACTAAGAAAAAATTTGACTATAATATCGTCATATTAGCACTTTGCTTTATGTCGGTAATGTTCGGTTTGGGGCTTTGGGGAACTAAAAGTTTATTTATCGTTCCCATAACCAACGCTCTTAACATAACGCGCGCCGCATACTCTCTCGTAGATACTATGCGCTACTTGCTTTCGGCAACGGTTGCTATTTTCTTTGGATTTTTCGTAGGAAAATTTCCAACTAAAATACTCCTTTTAGTCGGCTTTTTATCAATGACCGCAAGTGCTTTAATCTTTTCACTTTCAAACACCATTTATTTATTCTATTTAGGTGGTGCTTTCCTCGGCATAGGCGTAGGCTTATCTTCAACCACTATGGTTGGTTACATAGTTGGGCTTTCTTGCAATAAAAACCGCGGAACTATAATGGGGCTTATTCTTGCGTCAAACGGTTTAGGTAACGCTATTGCAACCCAAGTAGTATCTCCGCTTATAAACGCGTCTACTTTCGGTTACCGCAACGCTTATCAAGTTATGGCTTGCGTTTTTATAGCAATGTTTATTTTGCTTTTAATTTTCTACCGCGAACCGCACAAACCCGAAGGCTATACTCATAAAAAGAAAAAAGCGCGTGGAACCGGCTGGGTAGGCATTGACTATAAAACGGCAAATAAGAAAGTTTATTTCTACGGCGCTTGCTTTTGTATTTTCTTTACCGGTCTTTGCTTGCAAGGTATCGGCACTTGTAAAGTTCCTCATATGACTGACGTAGGTCTTGATAAACAATTTATCACTAACGTTGCGTCTTTTTCGGCTTTACTTCTTACCGTAAGTAAATTCATTACGGGATTTATGTACGACAGATTTGGGCTTAGAGTTACCATTACTATCGACTGTGTTTCTGCCGTTGCGTTTATGGTAATGTTGTTCTTAATAACCAACTCTACCATGGGTATGGTATTGTGTATTCTTTTAACAATATTTTACGCAATTGCCCTTCCGCTTGAAACGGTTATGCTCCCCATCTACGCTAACGACTTATTCGGCGATAAATCGTACGCTAAAATACTTGGTATTTTCTCAGCGCTTAACCAACTTGGATACGCGCTTGGCTCGGTAGTTGTAAACGGCTTGTACGACGTTTTCAAAACCTACAAAGTCGCTCTCGTAGTTTGCGGTATAGTAATGATTTGTATCGTTGTTGGCTTACAACTTATTATCACTTCTGCCAACAAAGTTAAAAAGCAAGTGTTACTTGAAAACTCAACTTTACAATAAACAAATAAAACCAACTCGAAAGAGTTGGTTTTTTTATGTCTAAAAATATTAACCGGTTACGGTGTTATTATCAATTGAGCGTTCAAGTTGTGATAAAAGCCAGCGCTCTGCTAAATCAAGTGGCATTTCGTGTCCACCGTCAAACATTTCAAAGTAAACTTCGGCGTTTGGGTTAGCCTTAAATATGGCGTTATACATATCAAGCCCGTGATGGCAAGGCACAACGTTATCCCACTTACCAGAAAAGATTTTAAGCCTTGATTTAGAAATTTCGTCAACGTGGTATATCGGCGAGCGCTCGTGATATTCTTCTACGTTTTCGTTAGGTAAGCCAACGCACGCTTCAATGTTATCGCGGTATTTTTCGCTTTCTTGATACCAAACTAAAAGGTCTGTTATAGGAACGAACGAGCCAACAGCCCTAAATAACGTTGGGGCTTCGCTTGCCGTGAGTAGTGCCATATGCCCGCCCCCGCTTGCTCCAAGAAGAAGAATTTTAGTCTCGTCAATCGAGTAATTTGTTTTTACGTATTCAATAGCGTCAAGTATATCTCTGCGCGCAACTTTTGAACCGCACGCTTCGTGGGCGTGGGGGTTTCTTCTAAGGTTTGGACCGCGAAAATCGGGTAAAAGTAAATTCCAGTCGTTCTTCTCGGCAAGTGGCAACAATTTGCTCATTTGGTTTTTGCGATTATAACTCCAAGTGTGAAGCCCAACTAAAAGCGGTCTATTTTTCTCTTTCGACTCAAAAAAAAGCGACGGCTGAACAGTATTGTCTAACGAAGATTTAACGTAAATTTCCATAATTTATTCTCCACCTACATTATAAAATACTTTAATAAAATTTTCAAGTAAAAAAACCTTTTTAGTAAATTAAAAAATGCAAGGCTTAAAATTGCCTTGCATTTTTTGGTCGGAGTGACAGGATTTGAACCTGCGGCCTCAACGTCCCGAACGTCGCGCGCTACCAACTGCGCTACACCCCGATACGAGTGATATTGTAACACACAAAATCAAAAAACGCTACTTATTTTTAGTATGTTTTTGAAATTAAGTTAAATTTTGTTTAAGGTTACCTATCACCCTAATATTAAAGCCTTTATTAAGTTAAGTTCTTTGCGCAAAATATAGAATTGCCTCTTTATAACCTTGAAACCCCTTGCCTACTATGGTTTTTTCAGCGTACTTAGATACGTAACTTAACTTTCTAAATTCTTCGCGCTCGTTTATATCGGTTAAATGAACTTCAACAGTTAATAAATTTGAAGATTTAAGCGCGTCAAGAATTGCAATGCTCGTATGAGTATATGCGCCTGCGTTTATAATTATTCCGTCAAAACTTTTTACTGCCTTTTGAATTAACGTAACTAATTTACCTTCATAGTTTGATTGTTTAACCGTAACTTTAACGCCGTTTACTTTACCTTGTTTTTTAATAAATTTAACAAGCGCTTTATAGTCATTATTGCCGTAAAGTTCAGGCTCACGCGCGCCTAACGTATTAAGATTAGGACCATTTAGAACGAGTATTTTCATATTTTACTAAAATCTCCTTTACGGCTAAATTTATATCGCCGTTATTGTCTACTGAAAAGTCCGCCGTATTATAAAAAACTTCTCTTTCTTCAAAAAGTTTTTTAACGCCTACTGCTTTTGAAAGCGGTCTACCGAACGTTTTAAGTAGTTCTAAATCTCTTTTTATATATACGGTAACTGCGTTATGCGATAAAAGTTCTCTGTTTTCGTTGCTTATAAACGCACCACCGCCAAGCGCTATCACCGCGCCCGTTTTAAGTAGAACGGTTTTCAAAACTTCCGTTTCAATTTTTCTAAACTCTTTTTCGCCTAATTCGTTTATTATTTCTTGCGGGGTTTTTTTAGCGTATTTTGTAATTTCAACGTCTAAATCAATAAATTCTTTACCTAAATTTTGAGCAACGAGTTTACCAAGCGTAGTTTTACCGCAACCAGGCATACCCGTTAAAGCGATATTGAGTTTATCGTTACTTAATCTTGAAATTATCTCTTCGGTTAAGTCTACGCTATGGGTTTTATCAAGCCAAATATCCTGAGCCGAAAGGGCTTGTTCAACGAGCATAGGTAGTCCGTTAGAACACAAAATACCAAGTTCTTCCGCCTTTTTAATAAGCATTGTTTTTTGCGGATTATAAACAAGGTCGAAAACAAACTCTAACCCCTTAAACTTTTCTAAATTGATAGGGCAATCTTGAAAGTTAGGAAACGTACCTACGGGGGTTGCGTTTATAATTACTTTAACGTCTTTTACGTTATAGCAGTTTTCATAGTTTATATCACCGCTACGGCTAACTAAAACGCAGTTAGCGTTTTCATTTTTTATTACGTACTCTACCGCCTTACTCGCTCCGCCCGTTCCAAGCACTAATACGTTTTTACCTTTTAATGAAACGCCCTTTCTTTTAAGGGTGTAAAGTATACCGTTAACGTCGGTATTATAACCTATGCGCTTGCCGTTTTTGTTAGCAACGGTGTTTACCGCGCCTATCTCTTTAACTTCGTTAGAAACGCCGTCTAAAAAAGGAATAACGTCCTTTTTATAAGGTATGGTTACGTTAAACCCGTCAAAACTTGAACTACAAACAAAATCGCCAACACCACACCTAACAATCTCTTTAAGCGAATAATCAATACCGCATAAATTATGAATTTCTTTTGAGTAACTGTGCGAAAGTTTTTCGCCTATCAAACAAAATTTCATACGCTTTCTTTATAAGTTCCAAGAAGAACGAATTTGTCCGAGCCGTTGTCAAGTTCGGCAATTAAGTTTCTAACTTGCGGGTCTAAAATATCCCCTTCAAAATCAAAGTAGAACATAAACTCAAAATCCGAACCTTCAATGGGGCGGGATTCTATTTTGGTAAGGTTAAGCCCAAACGCGTAAAAACGGCTAACGATTTTATTAAGCGAACCGGGTGTGTGGGCAAGGCTGGTCATTATACTAATTTTGTCAGCCCCTTTGTATATGCGTAAATCTTTGGTTATGCAAATAAAACGCGTAAAGTTCTTTTCGTTATCTTGAACTCTTGGTTCTAAAATTTTAAGGTTATAAGCGGTAGCACACTCTTTTGAACACAAAACGGCAACCGTTCTATCTTCACTTTCAGCAACCATTTTAGCGCCAACCGCGGTATTTTCAACGCTTTCCGCCTTAACGCCCAACTTTTTGATATATTCGTAGCATTGTGAAAGCGCTTGTTGATGGGAAACAACCGTTTTAATATCTTTAAGTTCAACGCCGTTTTTAACCGCTAAGCAATGGTCAATTTGAATTTTTACGCTTTTTACGATATGGAAATCATACTTTCTCATAAGGTCGTAAACTTCTAAAACAGAGCCAGCCGTACTGTTTTCAATAGGTAAAACACCGTATTCGCAAAGCCCCTTTTCAACCGCGTTAAAAACGCCTTCAAACGTCTTAAAATAAGTTATGTTAGATATAGGGAAAATCTTATCGGTTGCCATACCGCTATACGCACCGTAAACTCCTTGACAAGCCACCGTACCGTCAACGGGAAAATCTTTAAGCGGATTTTCAATAATCTCGTCAATCTGACGTTTTACGGGTGAGGAATTTACCACGAACTTACTTTGATACGCCTTGCTTGCGTAAAAAATAGTATCGTATAATTCTTTAACGTACAAGCGTATTTCTTCCGGGCATTTTTGAGAAAGCCTATAAACTATTTCCTTTTCCCTATTGCCGTCATGCACCGCCTTTGACGTTTGTTTTTTAACAACGCCAACTTCTTTGCATAGTTCCATACGCTTAGCGTAAAGTTTGATAAGTTCATCGTCGATATTGTCGATTTTTTCTCTAATTTCAGTTAAATTACTCATAATACCTCGTCTAAAATTGCTATTGCTACTGCACTTTCAATGCAAGGAACCGCCCTTACGGCAACGCAAGCGTCGTGCCTGCCTTTTATTTTAATTTTTACGTTTTCCTTGTTTACAAGGTCAACGGTGTTTTGCTCTTTTGAAATTGACGGCGTAGGTTTCAACGCAACGCGCATAGTCAAGTTAAAACCGTTTGAAATTCCGCCGTTTATACCGCCGTTATTGTTAGATTTAAGTTTAACGCTACCGCCGTCGTAATAAAGTTCGTCGTTAACTTCGCTACCATAACTTGTAGCCATATCAAAGCCCGAACCAAACTCTACGCCCTTAACGGCTGGAACAGAAAACATTAGGCTTGAAAGTTTGCCTTCTAACCCTTCAAAAAGATTATCCCCAACACCATACGGCATACCGTAAATAATCGTTTCAATAATTCCGCCAACGCTATCGCCTAAACTTTTAGCCCTTTCAATTTCACTGAGCATTTCTTGTTTATTATCAAGCGACGGAAAGCCTTGTGATAAACTTACAACTTCACCGTACGATAGTTCACTATCTTTATACGATTTACCTTGAACTTTACCTATTGCTTGAATATAACTTGCAATTTTTATACCCTTATTTTCAAGGTATTGTTTGCAAAGTCCACCAAGTACGCAGTAAACGGCTGTAAGCCTTGCCGAAAATCTACCCCCGCCCGAAAAGTCAAGTGCACCGTCTTTTAAGTGCCAAGCGTAATCGGCGTGAGACGGTCTTGGTTTACCGTAAAGGTCGCCGTAGTCTTTGCTTTTAACGTTTTCGTTTTTTATTATAACTTCAAACTCGCCGTCTATTAAGTTACCGTCAACGTTTGTAAAAATAGGCTGGTCACTCTCTATTCGCGGTGTTGAAAATGCTATACTGCTTGCCTTTCTTCTTAATAAAAACTCGTTTAACTTATCTTGATTAAAGTTGAATTTAGGAAATCCTTTTACCTTTAACTTCATTTCGGGTGAGTGCGATTCGCCTACTATTTCAACGGTTATGTTTTTACCTTTTAACGTCGACATATATCTCTCCCCCTAAACTTTTATAATCTTTAATAAAATCCGGATACGATTTGGTTATAGCCTCACCGCCTATTATTACGCTATCAGTTAGCGCGCTACCCGCCATTACTACGCCGGACATTACCGTTCGGTGGTCGTTTCCGCCTAAAATTTTACCGCCCGTTGGCTTACCGCCTTCAATCTTAATTGAATTATTTTGGTATTCGGCTTTAACACCCATTGCTAATAAACTATCTAAAACGGCTTTAATTCTATCGCTTTCTTTAAGCCTTAAACGGTCAACGCCGTTTATTACGGTAACACCGCTTGCGTAAGAGGCCACTACCGAAACTATTTGAACTAAATCGGGAACGTCTTCCATATCAACGGTTATTCCACTTAGTTTTTTAGATTTTACCTTAACTAAATTTTTATCAAAAGAAATTTCAGCGCCAAAATCACGCAGTATCTCTATAATTTTTTTATCGCCTTGCGCCGAACTTAAATTAAGACCGCTTACACTAACTTCGCCACCTATCGCGCCTGCTGAAAGGGTAAACGACGCGCCCGACCAGTCGCCTTCTACAATAAAATGCTTTTTAGTGGGCTTGTATCCACCTTTAATTTTATATCCGCGCTCCGTCTTATTAACTATAACGCCAAAATCGTTGAGTACGGATAGGGTTATATCAACGTAAGGCTGGCTAACTAATTCCCCGTCAATTACAATTTCACTTTCTTCATGAAGATACGAAAGTGCCAAAAGTAAACCCGTTACGTATTGAGAACTAATACCCCCGTCAACTTTGTAAACTCCGCTTTTTAACTTTCCGTTTACAGTTAAACCACTAACCACTTTCCCGTTTGAGTTTAAGGCGTTAACCAACTCGCTTACAGGTCTTTCAAGTAGCCTTTTTGCGCCCGTAAATTCAGCGTTAACCCCAAGTGCAGACACCACAGGCAATAAAAACCTAAGCGAAGAACCGCTTTCATTACAGTCGATTATGACCTTGCGTTTAGGGAGTTCGCCTCTTTTAATCACAACGCTTTCGCCAACTAACTTTACGTTTGCGCCAAGCGTTTTTAACGCGTTAAGAGTAACCGTAGCGTCAACTGATTTGCCAACGTTACAAACGGTAATTTCTTCGCCCGATAAATAGGCTGAAATTAAAATTCTATGCGCGAACGATTTTGACGACGGCGCACTAACTTCACCCTTAACTATGCTTGGTTTTACCGTTATGTTGAAACTTTCCATTACATGCTCTCCACAACTTTTTTAAGTAAAACCTTTTCAATAACGGGCTTTGAAAACCCTTTACTAAACACGAAGTTAACGGTATCACCGTCTGCTTTTTTATCAGACTTCATAACCGATAAAATTTGCTCTTTTGTAAAATCACAATCAAGTTTAACGCCTTGTAAAGAAAGAAAATCAATTGCCTTATTTTTATCGCTTTCACTAATAAAACCAAGCCTATAACACGATTTTATCGCATAATACATACCTTTTATA
>JAZLBK010000127.1:0-8968 GCA_045613665.1 Christensenellaceae bacterium
CTTGAAAGTTTACGCCAACCGCTTGAAGACAGGGTAATAACTATTACGAGAACGAAAGCGTCGATAGAATACCCAGCAAGTTTTATGCTGGTTGCAAGTATGAACCCTTGCCCTTGCGGAAACTTAGGCAGTAAAAATGCAGAGTGTAGATGTACGCTTTCGCAAATTCATAAATATAGAAGTAAAATTTCAGGTCCGTTACTTGACCGTATCGACCTTCAAATCGGGGTTGACGGCGTTGAGTATAGCGACCTTATTAGTAGTAAGCCTGAAGAGAGTAGCGAAGCGGTTAAACGCCGTGTAAATATGGCAAGAAATATCCAGCGCGCAAGGTTTGAAAACGATGGGATATCGTGTAACGCCGAAATGGGTGAAAAGCATATTAAGAAATATTGCGCCCTTTCAAGCGAGTGCGAAGAAATTATTAAATCGGCTTTCGTATCGCTTAACCTATCAGCAAGAGCGCGCAGTAGAATTATAAAAGTGGCAAGAACGATAGCCGACCTTGAACTTTCAGAAAACATAACTCCGTCGCACGTTTTAGAGGCGGTTAATTACAGGAGCAATCAAAACGTATGACCGCGCTTGAAAAAGGTTTAATAATTCTTGACGGATATTTTGACGTTGACTACGTTTACGTTCGTGAGTTTTTATCTAAATATGAAACTTTTAATTCCGTTGAAGAATTTGCAAGCGTTTCCTTTGATTATTTCAAAACAAGAATTAAAGATTTTAACGTAAAAAATTATAAAACTTATTTCACAAACGAAAATTACGTTTCATTAATAAACGGTTATAAAAGTAAAGGCGTAACCGTAATTACCGAGTTTTCAAGCGAATATCCAGAAGAATTAAAAGAAATTCCTTTAAGACCTATTTGTTTATACCTTAAAGGTAACGCAAATTTATTAAAAGTTAAAGATAAATTTTCTATCGTGGGTTCAAGAAAGACTTTGCCGTCCGTACTCAAAACGACGGAAGAGTTTTCAAGCCGTTTAGCAAAAAGCGGTGTCGTTATAGTAACGGGCGTAGCAGGTGGCGGAGATTTGTCCGCAATAAAAGGCGCAATTCCGTCTGGCAACTTAATTTGCGTTTCGGCAAGCGGTTTTGATTACCTTTACAAGGAATATACTCACGACTATATTGATAAAATTATAAAAAGCGGTCTTTTAATAAGCGAAAAACCACCGCGCGTTAAGGCAATGCCGTATTTTTATCCCGTAAGAAACAGAATTATCGCGGGGCTTGGTAAAGGCGTTTTAGTAATTAGCGGTAACAAAAAAAGTGGCACGCGCCACACCTATAATTACGCCTTAGATTACGGGAAAGACGTGTTTGCATTTCCCTACGGCTTAGGTGTAAGTTCGGGTGAAATTTGCAACGAAATTATAAAAGACGGAGGATATTTGGTGACCGACGTTGAAGATATAAGTTCAGTTTGCAATTTTACCCTTCATAAAAAAGAAGAAATATCCTTAACGGAAAGAGAAAGTGCCGTGTATTTAGAGATAAAAAACGGCAACACTTCGGTAGACGATATTATTTTAAGAACAAACCTTAAAGTTTTTGAAGTTATACCAACGCTCACTTGCTTAGAGATTAAAGGCTTGATAGTAAAAAACGGCAGTGAGTATCAAATTGTTAAAAAATAAGGAGTTTTATGCAACTAATAATCGTAGAATCACCCAAAAAAGCAAAGACAATAGAGAGATTTTTAGACGGCAAGTATAAAGTAATGGGTAGTGGCGGTCACGTTAGGGGGCTTCCCGAAAAGCGTTTCGCTGTTGACGTTGACAATAATTTCGAGCCCACCTACGTAATTGAGCCCAAGCAAGAAAAACTCGTTAAAGAACTTAAACAAGTAGCGTCGAAGGCCGAACTCGTATACCTTGCAACCGACCCTGACCGTGAAGGAGAGGCAATCGCTTGGCATTTATACGAAGTTTTAGGCATTAAAGGCAAAACGCACAGAATTAAATTTAACGAAATTAGTGAAAAAGCGGTAAAAAACGCTATATTGTCACCTGAAAAGATAGACTATAATCTTGTTAATTCTCAACAAGCAAGGCGCATTTTAGACCGTATAGTTGGCTATAAACTTTCTCCGCTTGTAAGGACGAGAGTTAAGGACGGCGAGTCGGCAGGTAGAGTTCAATCGGTTGCGGTTAAACTTGCAGTTGAACTTGAACGCAAAATACAAAACTTCGAGCCAAAAGAATACTGGACTATTACCGCTCACTTAAAATCCACGGGCAATAACCCTATTAAGTTTAAGATGCTACTTAGCGAAAAGGGTGGTAAAAAATATCGCCCGTCAAACGAGCAAGAAGCGAAAGAAGTAGACGAAGTTTGTAAAAACAACCCGTTTGTAGTTGAAAGCGTTAAAAAAAGCGTGGTAAAATCAAAACCTTTACCGCCGTTTACCACTTCAACTATGCAACAAGACGCGTCGCATAAACTCGGGCTTTCCGCCCCACAAATAATGCAACTTGCACAGCACCTTTACGAAGGTGTTGAAACGGACAAAGGGCATTTGGCACTAGTTACCTATATTAGAACGGACTCAACGCGCGTTTCAAAAGACGCTCAAACCGAATGCTTAGATTTCGTTTTACAAAACTACGGTAAAGAGTATTGTCCACAAAAGCCTAACGTTTACACCACCAAAAAGAATTCGCAAGACGCTCACGAGGCAATCCGCCCGATTGACGTTACAGTTACGCCTGAAAAGGTAAAGGGCATACTTGATAAAAACCATTACAATTTATATAAACTTATATACGAAAGGTATTTGGCATCTCAAATGACGCCAGCCGAATACAACTCAATGCAAATTACCGCCGTATCTGGCGCCTACGGTTTTAAGGCGAGTGGAAGAAGTGTAAAATTTAAGGGCTTTACCGCCGTTTACGATTTCCAAACGGAAGTTAACGCTGACGAAGTTGTTGAAAATAAAATTTTACCCGACCTTTCTAACGGTGAAGTGTTAAACCTTTCAAAACTTGACGGCGAGCAAAAGTTCACTAAACCGCCCGTAAGGTATACCGACTCGTCGCTTGTAAAAGCCATTGAAGAAAACGGCATAGGTAGACCTTCTACTTACGCGACTATAATCGGCACTCTTACAAAACGCAAATACATTTCAAGAAAGGGCAAATATTTAATCCCAACTGAAATTGCTTTCGAGGCAACCGACTTTTTGTCTAAGTATTTTTCAGACGTTATGGATATAGGTTTTACCGCTAAAATGGAAGACAAACTTGACGACATTGCCGACGGAGAGATTAAGTGGCAAGAAGTAGTAGCGGATTTTTATAATCCTTTTATTGCCGAACTTAAAGTTGCAGGTAGCGACAATAACGAACCTACTGAAATTCCGTGTGATAAATGCGGAGAGTTTATGGTTAAAAAGAGGGGAAGGTTCGGGGAGTTTTTATTCTGTAAAAAGTGTAAAAGCACTAAAAACCCAGACGATAAAATTTCTCAAAACGTTTGCCCTAATTGTGGCGAGTTTATGATACTTAAAGACGGTAGGTTTGGTAAATACCTTGCTTGTTCTAATCAAGAGTGTAATACCAAAATGCAAGAAGGCGACGTTATTTCTAATGAAAAGTGTCCTAAATGTGGCGCTGTAATGTTTAACAAAACGGGTAAGTTTGGAAAATACTTAAAGTGTAGCAAGTGTTCACAAACCAAAAGTTTGAGCGAATACGTCGGCGTTTGCCCCGTATGTCATAAACCGGCTCAAAAAATGATGAGTAAAAAAGGCAAGGTTTATTACGGTTGTTCGGGATATCCGTCCTGCAACTTTATTAGTTGGGATATTCCAACTGGGGAACTTTGCCCAACTTGTGGTAAACACCTTATAGACAAGGGCGGTGTTACCGCTTGTTCTGATAAAAATTGCAATTATGAGGAGAAAAAATGAGTATTGAATTCAAAGGTACGACCATTTGCGCTGTAAAAAAGAACGGAGTTACCGCTATTGCGGGTGACGGGCAAGTTACTTTCGGCGAATCGGTTGTTTTCAAAAATAACGCAAAAAAGGTAAGAAGAATTTATAACGACAAAGTTATCGTGGGTTTTGCCGGTTCCGTTGCGGACGCGTTTACTCTAACCGAAAGGTTTGAGGCTATGCTTGCAAAATATTCGGGCAACCTTCTTCGTAGCGTGGTTTCGCTTGCGGAACTTTGGAGAGAAGATAAAGTAGTTAGAAAACTTGAAGCAATGATGATATGCGCTGATAAGGACAATATGTACGTCGTTTCCGGCGGTGGTGAAATAATCGAGCCTGACGACGGTGTTTGCGCTATCGGTAGCGGTGGAAATTACGCTTTGGCGGCAGGGCGCGCTATGATTGAAGAAACCGATTACGAGGCTGACGTTATTGCTAAAAAAGCCTTGCTAATAGCAAGCAAGATATGTGTTTTCACTAACGACCATATTACCGTTGAAAAAATTTAAGGAGGCGTTATGAATTTATCACCAAGAGAAATAGTTCAAGAACTTGATAAGTACGTTATAGGACAAGCAAAGGCAAAACGCGCCGTTGCTATCGCCCTTAGAAATCGTTACAGAAGAAGTAAGTTAAGCCCCGAACTTAAAGATGAAATTACGCCTAAAAATATTATTATGAAAGGACCTACCGGCGTTGGTAAAACGGAAATTGCAAGAAGACTTGCAAAACTCGTTGGCGCACCTTTTATAAAGGTTGAAGCAACTAAGTATACCGAAGTTGGTTACGTTGGGCGTGACGTTGAGTCAATGATAAGAGATTTAGTAGAGTGTAGCGTGCGCCTTGTTAAAGAAGAACAATTAAACGTTGTATTTTCAAAGGCAAGGGCAACTGCTGAAAAAAAGGTGGTTGACCTTATCTACGAAGTTAAAAAAGAGGAAAAAGGCGAAACTCCCGAAGAAGTTTTCAAACACCAAATCCTTACCGATTTAAGAGAGGGTAAACTTGATAATTTAAGTATAGAAATGACCGTTCAAGACGCGCCTAAGCAACTTGAAATTTTAGCGGGAACGGGCGCTGAGATTAACCTTGGCTCAATTTTTGGGGATATGATGCCTAAAAAAAGAAAAAAGAGAAAGGTTACCGTAAAAGAGGCTATAAACTATATAGTTAACGAAGAAAGCGACAAACTTATCGATCCGGACGCCGTTAATCAAGAGGCTGTTCGCCGTGCCGAGCAAGAAGGTATTATTTTTATAGATGAAATTGACAAAATTGCCTCTAAATCAAAGCAGGGCGGGGTTGACGTTTCAAGGGAAGGCGTTCAAAGAGATATTCTTCCTATCGTTGAAGGCTGTACGGTTATGACTAAATACGGCGCTGTTAAAACCGACTATATTTTGTTTATAGCGGCAGGTGCTTTCCACGTATCAAAAGTACAAGATTTAATCCCTGAACTTCAAGGTAGATTTCCTATTAAAGTGGAACTTTCAAGCCTTTCAAAAGAAGATTTTATAAACATTTTAACTATGCCACAAAACGCTATAACTCTTCAATACAAAACTTTGCTTTTAGTTGATAATATCGACTTAAAGTTTACAAAAGACGCCATTGAAGAAATTGCTTTAATTGCCGAAGAAATGAACGCAAGTAGCGAAGATATAGGCGCAAGGCGACTTCATACGGTTATGGAAAACTTACTTGAAGACATTTCCTTTAACGCAGGCGGTAATATTCCGCTAACCACCGTAACCGTTGATAAAAAATACGTTCAAGAACATCTTGCAACGATTGAAAACAATCAAAGTCTTAAAAAATTTATTCTTTAAGGAGAAAATATGGTTAACATACCCAAAGGAACGAAAGACGTATTGCCGTTAGACAGTTATAAATGGCACCACCTTGAAAATACGGCGCGCGAAATATCTCGTATTTTCGGCATAAAAGAAATAAGAACGCCTACTTTTGAGCATACCGAACTCTTTCTTCGTGGCGTAGGCGATACTACCGATATCGTAAATAAGGAAATGTATACCTTTGAAGATAAAGGAAAAAGAAGTATCACCTTAAAACCCGAAGGTACGGCTGGGGTTGCAAGGTCTTTTATAGAAAACGGGCTTATAAGTTCGGCAATGCCACTTAAAATGTATTACATTACGCCCGTATTCCGTTATGAACGCCCACAACAAGGTAGACTTAGAGAACATCATCAGTTCGGCGTAGAGTTTTACGGTTCAAAGTCGCCAAGTATCGACGCGGAAGTAATTTTAACGGCGTATACTTTTTTGAGCAAGATAGGGCTTAAAGTAGCGCTTAATATAAACAGTATGGGCTGTAAAGAGTGTAGGGCTGAATACAACAAGGCTCTTAAAGAGTTCTATAAAGATAAACTTGACGGTATGTGCCCAACTTGTCGCGAGCGTTACGAAAAAAATCCGCTTAGAATTATTGACTGTAAAGAAGACGCTTGTAAAGAAATTAACAAAAATGCACCCGCTATTACCGATTATTTATGCGGTGAGTGTAGCGAGCATTTTGAAAGCCTTAAAAATCACCTTAAAATTGCAGGGCTTGACTATACCGTTAATCCGCGGATAGTTAGGGGGCTTGATTACTACACTAAAACGGTGTTCGAATTCGTTACTACCGCACTTGGTTCGCAAGGAACGGTTTGCGGTGGCGGAAGATACGATAACTTGGTTGAGCAAATCGGCGGTGCGTCCGTTCCCGGCATAGGTTTTGGTATGGGGCTTGAAAGAGTTTTAATGCTTGCTGAAACTATGGGTATTGAATTCCCAAACAACGAAGTGGTTGACGTATATATTGCGTCAATGGGCGAAAAGGCAGACAATAAAGCGTTTGAACTTTGCTACTTATTAAGAAAGGCTGGAATTTCAGCCGAAACCGACCATATGGGTAGAAGTTTCAAATCGCAATTTAAGTACGCGGATAAAATAGGTGCAAAATACGTAATTGCACTTGGCGACAATGAAATTGAAAGCGGTTTATGTAAGGCAAGAAAAATGCTTGACGGAACTGAAACGGAATTAAGCCTTGATAAAGTTGTAGAATTTTTTCTTTAATAATGCGCACGATAAATTTCAAGGAGAGTTTTATGAGTGAATTTGTAAAAAACGTATCGGAATTTGATTTTGATGAAATCGTTCTTAAAAATAAAAAACCCGTGCTTGTAGATTTTTATGCGGTTTGGTGTAGTCCTTGCAGAATGCAAGCGCCTATTCTTGACGAACTTGCAAGAGATTTATTTGATAAAATCGTAGTTTGTAAAGTTAACGTTGACGAGGCTGAAAAAATCGCAATCAACTACGGTATTAACAGTATACCCGCATTGTTAGTTTTCAAAGACGGTAAAGTAGTTGAAAAAAGCGTGGGCTTAACTGCAAAGGCGGAACTTGCGTCAATGCTTATAAGACACGTTTAATTGTAATTAGATAAAAAAGCGTAGCAAAATTGCTACGCTTTTTGTTTTACAATAATATTCGACAAATTTTTCAAATTGTATTTACAAATATTTTTTAATAATGTATTATATATTTAAGTAAAGAAATCAATATACGTAAGGAGAATTTTATGACAAAATCTAAAAAGCAGTCGCCTATAATTAAGTTTTTATTAGGGATGTTTAAGTCGGGAGCGGCAAGATGCGTATTCGTGCTATTCGTTTTATTTTTAGCAACGCTTGGTATGTTTATGCTTGACGAACTTAACCACGTAAGAAAGTTCTATTTAATGTTTTTAGAAGATAACGTAGTTTTGTCTTTTATGAAATTTTTTGGCATTGAAAGAATGAACATATTAAAAGGTGCGTGGGTTATATTTTTCTTTTGCATAGCCTTTGTTCTCTTCTTGCTCGTTAGCAACGCAGTAGAAAAAACGGTATTAAAAAATGCTAACAACGCTAAACTCGTTAAAATAATTTATTATTTAAGCGTTGTGGTAGTGTTTGCTATATTAGTTTTATTAGCGTACGTACTCGGCGCGTTCGAAAGCCTTAACGAATCGGCTGGCGTTTTCTTAAACTTAATTTACTCAGTATTGATTTGTTTGCTTTTTATCGTAATAAGTTTCCTTTTAGCAGTAGTTTTATACTACGTTCTTAAACTTTTAACCTATTGCTGTGTAGTTGCCTTTACTTACCTTAACAAGTTTGGTAAAGAAGTTCACGCTGAACATAAACGCTTTATCGTTGAAAGTGGTGAAGGTAGTGAGGAAGATTATGAACTTACGTCCGCGGAAAGAGTTTTCCCCGCGCTTGTTAAAATTGACGATTTAGGCGTTCAACCAAATACGGTAAACACCGAAATCGAACTTAATGCGTTTGCGTTACAATTCCAGTCGTATGCGTCGAACGTACATAAAATTTACTATGATTTACCGCTTGTTAGGTCGTTTATAGCAGGTCTTGGAACTTCGCGTTTAATCATTTTAGAAGGTTTAAGCGGTACGGGTAAATCAATGCTTCCAAGGTTGTTTACCGAGTTTATCGGCTCAAAGGCTTTCTTTGCTCCCGTTCAAGCAACTTGGAGAGATAAAACCGACGTTTTAGGTTTTTACAGCGAATTTGCAAAAACTTTCAAAACCACTCAATTTTTAGAAAATCTTTACAAAGCGTCATACACCGATAAGGCAAATTTAATGGTGCTTGACGAAATGAACTTATCTCGTATCGAATACTATTTTGCAGATTTCTTGTCGGTAATGGAATATCCGCCGGAAGACTGGAAAATTAGAATTTACGAAATACAAGCAGGTCAAACGTTGCCAAGTAAACTTGAAAACGGTTGCGTAACAGTTCCAACTAACACTTGGTTTATAGGTACGGCAAATACTGACGATTCTACCTTTACTATAACCGATAAAGTTTACGACCGTGCAGTAGTTATTGACTTTGAAGAAAAGGCAACGCCTATCGTAACCGATTTTAATAGCGACAAAATTTCAATTTCCGCCGAAAAACTCAGCGAATTGTTTAACAAAGCGGAAAATCAAGTG
>JAZLBK010000128.1:0-2312 GCA_045613665.1 Christensenellaceae bacterium
AGCGGTCTTAGGAAGACAACTTAGTAATTCAACTCCTTGGCTCACAGAACGACATGGCTACGATCCGACTTAGGTCGGAGTGTGCGTTTTGACGGCCTCTCATCCTTATTGAAACCTTAATTTTGTTGCCTGCCGATAAAAACTTTTGCGCTTGCTTTGCCTTAACGTTAAGGTCGCCAACGTCAATCGTCATAGACAGCCATATTTCTTTAAGTTCAACCACTTTTTGGTTTTTGCGCGCCTCTTTTTGCCTTTTGATTTGCTCAAACTTATACTTGCCGTAGTTCATTACCTTGCAAACGGGCGGTTGCGCGTTTGGAGAAATTTTAACGAGATCAAGATCCGCATCATACGCAATTTTAAGCGCTTCTTGCGAACTCATAACGCCGAGTTGCTCGCCGTTTTCACCGATAAGCCTAACCTCTTTATCAAAAATTTCTTCGTTAATTTGGTGCTGATTTTTAATAATCGTTTACCTTCCTTAAAAAAATTCGACGGATTACAAAAGTAACCCGTCGTCAAAACGCCCAAGTAGGCGAATAAAACTATCTTAGCCAAACTAACTTAATCGTTGCCGGCGAGAAGGGGTAACTTCTGCTTGTCGAGAACTATATTACCACTTCTTAAAGATATTGTCAACTAATTTTAATCAAGTTTTAGTTCTTTTACTTCTTTTTTAACTCTCTTGATAAAATCTTCAACGCTCATTACACCGATATCGCCAAGTTTTCTATCTCTAACGGCAACCGTGCCAGTTTCAATTTCCTTATCGCCTATAATTAACATATAAGGAACTTTTTCAAGTTGAGCGTCACGAATTTTTCTGCCCATTTTTTCGGAACGTAAGTCAAGTGACGGGCGAATACCCTCTTCAACCAACGTTTCCCAAAGTTTTTTGCAGTATTCTTCACTTCTATCAGTCATAGAAAGTATGCTTGCTTGAACGGGTGCCATCCAAAGCGGTAATGCACCGGCGTATTTTTCAATAACGAGCGCAAGCGTTCTTTCATAACAACCAAGGCTTGTTCTATGAATAACGTAGGGGTATTTTTTCTCCCCGTCGCTATCGGTATATACCATTTCAAAACGCTTAGCAAGTTGAAAGTCAATTTGAATAGTAACAAGCGTGTCTTCTTTACCGTAAACGTTTTTAATTTGAATATCCAGTTTAGGACCGTAGAAAGCCGCTTCGCCGTCGGCTTCGGTGTAGTCGATATCAAGGTTATCAAGAATATCTTTCATAACGCCTTGAACCTTTTCCCACTCTTCTTCCGAGCCGATGTATTTTTCTTTATTGTTTTTATCCCACTTACTAAAACGGTAGGTAATATCTTTGTCAAGCCCGATTGCGCGCATCATATAAAGTGCAATGTCAACGCAACCTTTGAACTCTTGTTCTAACTGTTCGGGCGTGCATGCAAGGTGACCTTCGGAAATAGTAAACTGTCTAACTCTAATAAGGCCGTGCATTTCGCCACTATCTTCATTTCTAAAAAGTGTTGAAGTTTCGCCAAAACGCATAGGCAAATCGCGGTAACTTCTCGGCTTATTGAGATATACTTGGAACTGGAATGGGCAAGTCATAGGACGAAGGGCGAAAACTTCTTTATCCTTTTTCTCGTCACCCATAACGAACATGCCCTCGCGGTAGTGGTCCCAGTGCCCTGAAATCTTGTAGAAATCACTCTTTGCAAAAAGCGGTGTTTTAGTTAAAATGTAACCGCGTTTCATCTCTTCGTCTTCCACAAAACGCTGTAAAACTTGTATAGTTTTCGAACCCTTTTCAAGTAAAACGGGAAGACCTTGACCGATTGTATCAACGGTAGTAAAGTAACCAAGTTCTCTACCAAGTTTATTGTGGTCGCGAAGTTTTGCTTGTTCAAGTTTTTCAAGATATTCGTCAAGTTGGCTCTTTTTCTCAAACGCCGTGCCGTAAATACGGGTAAGCATTTTATTTTTACTGTCACCACGCCAGTACGAACCGTTAAGTTGAGTGAGTTTGAAAGCCTTAATTTTACCCGTTGACGGAAGGTGCGGTCCACGGCAAAGGTCGGTAAACGCGCCTTGTTTATAGAAAGAAATTTCTTCTTCGTCTGGCAAGTCTTCAATAAGTTGAACTTTATACGGCTCGCCGTATTTTTTCATAAGTTTAATAGCGTCTTCTCTACCAAGCGTAAACCTTTCAATAGGCAAATCGCTTTTAATGATTTTTTTCATCTCCGCCTCAATCATATTAAGGTCGTCAAGCGAAATGGGGGTTTTGAAATCTATATCATAATAAAATCCGTTAGCCGTAGTAGGACCGATAGCCA
>JAZLBK010000129.1:0-13253 GCA_045613665.1 Christensenellaceae bacterium
CTTTATATTTCCAATGTGCCGCGATACCAAACTCAGCCGTGCGGTGCATTGCGTAAGTTCTTATTTGAATTTCAAATATTTTACCAAAAGAAGTTACTACCGTAGTGTGTAAACTTTGATACATATTTTCTTTTGGAATTGCTATATAGTCTTTAATTCTGCCGGGCATAGGCGTCCAACGCTTGTGGATTTTACCTAACAATTCGTAGCACTCGTCAACGGTGTTTACAAGAACTCTAAGCGCGGTTAAATCGTAAACTTGGTCAAGCGTAAGGTTTTTGTTTTTCATCTTTTTATAAATACTATAAAAATGTTTAGGTCTACCAAAAACTTCGCCTTTTATGTTGCTTTCTATAATAACGCCCCTAAGTTCGTCAACCATTTTATTAACGAAAGCCTCTCTTTCTTCAAGTTTATTGTGAATATTTTCAGCAAGATACTCAAACGCGTCAGGGTCGATATATTTAAGACACAAGTCTTCAAGTTCGCAGTTGAGTTTAGAAATACCAAGTCTTCTTGCAAGCGGTGCAAAAATTTCAAGCGTTTCGTTTGCCATACGCGTTTGGCGTTCTTTTGATAAAAAGTTGAGCGAACGCATATTGTGAAGGCGGTCAGCAAGTTTTATAATAATAACTCTAATATCTTTCGCCATTGAAACGAAAATCTTCTTAAAGTTTTCGGCTTGCTCTTCTTCTTGCGACTTAAACTCAATTTTATCAAGTTTTGTAACGCCTTCGACAAGTGCCAAAACTTCTTCGTCAAACTCGCCTAAAATATCTTTTGCAGATACGGGGGTATCTTCCAAAACGTCATGCAAAAAGGCAGCCGCTATGGTATGGCAGTCCATTTTAAGCCCTATAAGAATTTGGGCAACGGCGCAAGGGTGGGTAAAATATTCTTCACCCGAAGCGCGCTTTTGATTTTTGTGCGCGTCCTTTGCAAAATGATATGCCTTAGACAAGAATTTAACTTCGTCTTCTGGATATATTTTATTTATTTCGTCTAAAACGTTGTAATTATTAAGCATTTATTAACTCCGAAACAGCCTTGTAAATTTTAGAACAAACAAGGTCCTTTTTCTCAGATTTTTTTACGAATACAAACTCGTTTTCTTCAATGAAATCAAGTTCCTTAAACACTTCAAGCGAAAAAATCGTTTGCAGTTTATTTTTTGACGAATACACTATCTCGCTATACGTCATACCACTTCGCGCCTTTAAGGTTATCTCTTTGAACTCGCTTATCAAACTTTCCCTTAGAACTTCTATTTTGCTAAGTGAAAAGGAATTTAAGCCGTTTACGTAAATTTTTTGATAATCGTAGGCTAAAATTTTGCCAAGCGGTTTGTCTATAAAAATAAGTTCTTCATACTCGCTCAAATCGATATTTAGCAAATCAGCACCAACTAAAACGGCGTTTTTGCCACCCTTTGCAGTTAGCGTATACGGGCAAACCTGAAACTTTTTAAGCGCGTTATACTTATTAAAGTTTTCAGGGTTAGTAACTATTATTAACTTTCCAAACCCGTGCGGAGAAAGGCTGTCAATCATATCGCTAACGTCACTTAAAGTATTGTCGTTTACACCGCTTTTAAGCCCTAATAAAGCGTTTTTATAGGCTTTTAGAATTGAACTTTCAGTAACTTCAAATGATAGGTATAAATTTTTAATAAAACCTTTAACGTAATCTCTACCTAAGTAGTTTGAAGTTGAAATTTCTAAAATTATATCTTTTGAAAAATCCGCCGTAAGCCAGTCGATATACTTTGCACCGTTAAAGTAAATCATATCAATTTCGGGCAGTTTTGCAGTAACGTGGTTAGAACCCTCTTTCAAAAGTTTAGCCGAAACGGATTTTGCTGGAAGTAAAAATATAGGCTTTTTATTACCTGCGCCAAAAGGTTCAAGTTTAGCAATTTCTTTTGCAATTTTCAAAGTTACGGTAGACGAAACAACCCCGTCTACTTCAACGGACTTTTCAAACTTGCTATCTTCGTAATTACGGTCGATATAATCACTTAAACTAATTGAAAACTCTTGTAGTTTATCTTCGCTTACGGTAACGCCAGCCGCCTGAGCGTGCCCGCCGTAGTCGATTAACAAATCTTTCGTGGACGCAATCGCCTCGTAAATATTTACCTCGCCTATCGAACGAGCCGAGCCGTGCAAATACCCGTCGATTTTTGAAAATAAAATGGTTGGTAGGTTATATTCTTCCGTTAGCCTTGCAGCAACTATTCCTAAAAGCCCACCTTTCCAACTTTCGTCGTAAAGAACTATTACTTTACCATAGTTACCGTGAGTTTTAAGGGCGGTTTTTGCGCTTTTATATAGATTTTCACACTCAACTTGCCTATCAACGTTGTATTTAACGAGTTTTGAAAGCAATTCTTCACGCTCGTTTTGGTCTTTTGTTAAAAGTAGTTTTAACGCCGAATACGCGTCGCCCATTCTACCGGCGGCGTTAATTCTTGGCGCAACGGTAAACGCTATCGAGCCGGAATTGATTTCCTTTGCCCCACCCACCGTTAAAAGCATAGTTATTGCTTTTGCACATCTTCCGCTTTTAATAAGTTCTATACCCTTGTGTACGAGCGCTCTATTTTCGCCTGTTAAAGGCATACTGTCAGCAATAGTGGCAACGGCAACAAGGTCTAAAAACCCGTCGGCATCGTCGCCGATAAGCGCCTTAGCAAGTTGGTAAGCAACGCCCGCACCAGACAAATACTCAAAAGGATATTCTTGGTTAGGTGTTTTAGTGCTAACAATCGTGCAATCGGGAAGTTCGTTTGGAAATTCGTGATGGTCGGTAACGATAACGTCAACCCCTAAATCTTTGAGGTATTCAACTTCGTTTTTTGCGCTTATGCCACAGTCAACGGTTATTATAAGGTCGGGAAATAAATTTTCTAAAACGCTTGATAAAACGCCTTCGGTTAAGCCGTAACCGTTTTCCCTCTCGGGAATTACCGCGTGAACGTTTATCCCAAAGTTAGATAGCGCGTTATAAAGTAGCGTTGTAGCGCAAATACCGTCAGCGTCGTAATCGCCGTATATAACTACCGTTTCGTCGTTTTCTTTGGCTTTAATAATTCTATCAACCGCCTCACTCATACCACTAAGGGTAAACGGCGAATATAAAGATACTGACTGCGGATATAAAAACTCGTTAATTTTTTCTACCGTATCATACCCTCTGCCGTATAAAATTTCAGCGGTAAACTCGGTGATTTTAACGCTTGAAGCAAGGTCTTTTATGTAGTTTTTTTGAAATTCGTCATAAGTTTTTTTAATAATTTTCATAAAAGCACCTTTGTAAAAAACAAGTAACGCACGGGGTCTCCCGTGCGTTTAATTTTAGGCTTAAAAACTAATATTAAGCAGTCTTTTTAGTCTTATTTTTAATTTTAACCCCAAGTTTGCGGAGATATACCCAAACAGACGCAGACAGGAATACGGAAGAATAAGTTCCCGCCAAAAGACCGAATATGATGGGAAGAGCAAACTCTTCCATAGTGGTTACACCCATAATAGAGCATACTATCGCTAAAACCACGATAGCCACGAGCGTTGTAACGGTGGTTATAATAGTTCTTCCAAGCGTATCTACTATCGACTTGTTTGCAACTTCAACGTCGCTCGCGGTTTTCATAGAGTCAAGTTTAGATACTTCGCGAATTCTATCAAAAATTACGATTGTTGCGTTGATTGAGTAACCTACTATGGTTATAACAGCCGCTATAAACGTGGTGTTTACTTGAATTTGGAATATGGTGGTAAGCGCAATCATAACAAGTACGTCGTGGATAAGCGCGATTACCGCAGCCAAGCCGGAAGACAAAGTAAACCTAAACCCTATATAGATAAGCATAACTACAACCGCAACTAAGGTTGCAATTATTGCGTTAGATAAAAGTTGCCTTGAAGTTGAACCGCTAACAACGGTATCTTTAATATCGTCAACCGTAAGTTCAAAATCGGGATATGCGGTGTTGATGGCGTTGATTATTTTTGATTTTAATCCATCGTCACTACCGTCTTCAATTTTTTCAATAAACTCAGATTGAGCCTTTTGGTTGTTTGCGTCAACCTTTTTGCCGTTTAACGAATATTTAATACCTATTTCGTAAATGGTTTCATTTTCGCCCGACCAACGGGTTGAGCCTATTTCAAAACCTTCGCCTTTAATAGTATTTTCAACCTTTTCAACTAAACTGCTTTTAAGTTCTTCGTGAGTGTAAAGGTAATCGCCGAAATCAACTTCTAATTTAGCGCCACCGGCAAAGTCGATACCAACGTTCATGCCGATAATAAGCATAAGTATTGCGCCTATTAAGATTATAGCGAGTGATACGGGAGCAAAAAATTTGAATTTTTCAACGATTTTAAGTTTCAAATCTTTAATCTTCAACATTTTCTTCTACCTCCCTTTTAAGACCTAAGAAGGTATTTTTTCCTTCGCTAAGGTTGCTAATTAATTTGATAAGGCTACGAGTTATAACGATTGAAGTTATCATAGAAAGAACAATGCCGATAAGTAACGTTATAGCAAAGCCTTTAATTGAGCCCGGGCAAAGTATCCAAAGAACGATTGACGCTAAAATAGTAGTAATGTTACTATCAAATATCGTAACGAACGCCCTTTTGAAACCGGTATTGATTGCAGATTTGACGGTTTTGCCAGACGCGTATTCTTCCTTAATTCTTTCAAAGATAATTACGTTTGCGTCAACTGCCATACCTATTGAAAGGATAATACCTGCAATACCAGGGAGAGTAAGTTCTACCCAAGGTACGAGAGCAAGAAGAATTATCATTAAAACGGTGTAAATAGTAAGTGCTAACGACGACGCAATTCCCAAACCACGATAGAAGAAAATCATAATTGCAAATATAATAAGCAATGCAATTCCACCTGCAAGCACGCTTGCCGGTAAAGCGTTTTCACCAAGAGTTGCGCTAATTCTACTTGAAGAACCTATTTCAAACTCAAAGTCAATCTTACCCGCTTTAATAACCGCCGCAATACTTTCAGCCTCTTCTATACTTGAAAGACCGGTAATTTGAGCGCTATCGCTCGTAATTTGTTCGTTAACGGTTGGCTGTGAAATAACTTCGTCACCAAGTTTAATATACATTACTTGCCCTGCAAGTTGCTTGGTTGCTTGCGAGAATTTATTAGTGCCTTGCGCGGTAAATTCAAGAAGTACGATAGGTAAACCGTTTTCGTCGTAACCAGCGGCACAGTCTTTAATGTCCGCGCCTTCAAGGTAAACGGCGTCCGCCGAGTCGGTAAACGTAAGTTTGCCCGAAGAACCTATGATTTTAAGTATTTCGTCAGCATTGTCAACTTCGGGAATTTCAACTCTAATTTCCCTACCGTTGCCTACGCCTTGAACGGTAATAACCGCCTCGGTGTAGCCTTTATTGTCAAGACGGGCTCTCAAAATATCCACAGCACCTTCAAAAAGCGCGTCGATATCGTCTTCCTGCTCGTCGGTATATTTTGGAGTTAACACAGCGGCGTATCCGCCTTTAAGGTCTATACCTAAACCTATCGTGCTACCGATTGAATTATAATCGTATATTCCGTTTTTAACGAACGGAACTTTGAAAGATACGAAATCCAACACGGCAAGTATAGCCGTAAAAAATACGATTATACCAAGAATAATACCTGATTTTAACTTGCTCATTACGTCCTCCCGCAAGGGTTTGAAGAAATAGTGACGGATAAAAACCGCCATTTATAGATATATACTTAATTATTATAAATGTAAACTACGTTTAAGTCAATAATATTTTATATTTTTCTCCGTTTTTTTCACTTTTTATCCAATTAAAACAAAAAATAAACCCGATTTTATGAAATCGGTCTTTTTTATAATAATTTTTAATATACTTATAGACTATTAGTTAATAACTTCTTTATATACGGCGCAGATAGCCTTTTCAAAATCTGCGTTCTGTACGCCAACCATAATGTTAATTTCTTTAATTCCTTGCGAAATAGTTTTAACGTTGATATTGTTCTTTCCAAATATCGAGAAAATTCTTGCCGAAATACCCGGTTTAAGAACCATATTTCTACCAACTACGGCAACGAGAGCCAAGTCGTCGTCATAATCGACTTCAACAACTCCGTTAACGCGCTTTAACTCGGCTAAAAGGTCGTATAAGGTTTTTTCAACGTCTTTACCGTTAACTACTATACTAAACGAGTCTACCGCGGTGTGAATATGTTCAACCTTAACGCCAAATCTCTTAAACGCGTCAAGCACGTCGCAAATAACGGTAAGTTTATCGCTATTTATATTTTTAGTAACGTTGAAAACGTTAAAATTCTTTTTGCCTGCAATACCCGTTACGAATCTACCGGTTGCGCTTGCTTGATTGCAAATTTTAGTTCCTTCTTCTTCGGGCTTGTTAGTGTTGAGTATGTAGATAGGAATATTGAGTTCTCTAACAGGGAAAACGCTTTCTTCGTGAAGAACGCTTGCGCCCATGTACGAGAGTTCTCTAAGTTCGTCGTAGGTAACTTCTTCAATTCTTGCAGGGTTATCAACTATTCTTGGGTCGGCAACTAAAACACCGCTAACGTCAGTCCAGTTTTCATACTTTTCAGCAGGAATAGCCATTGCCATTATCGAACCGCTAACGTCACTTCCCCCGCGTGAGAAAAGTTTAATCTCGCCCGACGGGTACGCACCGTAAAATCCAGGAACGACCATTGCGCCAACTTCTTCAAACTTGCTTTTAACCGCTTGGGTGGTTTGTTCTTTGTTCAATACGCCGTCGTAATTAAACTTAACGATTTCAGCAGAATCAACGAAAGCGTATCCAAGATACGACGCCATAAGTTTAGCGCATAAATATTCGCCACGGCTAATTAAATACTCTTCGCCAGCGCCTTTTTTAACGTTTTCCATAATAGCGTTAAATTCGTAGTCAACGTCAACGTCAAGATTTAATTCTTTTTGAATTTCAAGGTATCTTTCCTTAATATCGTTAATAATTTTGCTTGCGTCAACACCGTATTTTACGTGCGACCATAAAAGGTATAAAAGGTCGGTTACCTTGCTATCTTTACCAAAGCGTTTGCCGGGCGCAGAAACTACTACTACCTTGCGCTTATCGTCGCTAAGAATTATATTCTTAACTTTCTTGAATTGTTCGCTCGACGCTAACGACGAACCGCCAAATTTAACAACAGTAATCATATTTTGCCTTCCTTTATAAGTGCTTTTGCAATTTGAATAGCGTTTGCGGCAGCGCCTTTTCTAATATTGTCGCTTACGCAGTAGAATAAAATTCCGTTTGCGGTAGACAAGTCGCGTCTAATACGTCCAACGTAAACAAGGTCGTTATCGTTTGCTACGGTAGAAACGGGGTAAATGGAATTTTTAGGGTCGTCTAAAACCTTAATTCCTTCTTGGCTTTCAAACGCTTTTTTTACTTCTTCAAGCGTGAAAGGCTTGTCAAGTTCAACCATAATAGATACGGCGTGAGCGTTCATAACGGGAACTCTTACGCAGGTAGCCGATACCGGAAGGTCGGGAATACCAAGTATCTTTCTCGTTTCGTTAACCATTTTAAGTTCTTCTTTGGTGTATCCGTTATCTTCAAACACGTCGATTTGCGGAATACAAGTTTGAGAAATGTCGTAGGGGTAAAATTCGGGAGCTTCGCCTTTTAAGGTTCTTGCTAAGTCGTTTTTACCCTTCATACCGCTACCCGATACTGCTTGATATGTAGAGTAAACTACTCTTTTGATACCAAAAACGTCGTTAAGCGGTTTAAGTGGAAGAACTGATTGAATAGTAGAACAGTTGGGGTTAGCAACTATCTTTCTTGCGTTGTCAAAATGGTTAAGGTTAATTTCAGGAACGATTAAAGCGCACTCTTTAACCATACGCCATGCGCTTGAATTGTCAATAACCACAGCACCACTCTTTTCTGCTTCGGGAGCCCACTCCTTAGAAACGCCACCACCAGCCGAGAAAAGCGCGATTTCAATACCGTCAAAGCAACCTTTTTCAAGTTTTTTAACGGTGTATTCGCCGTCGCCAAACTTAACTTTTTTGCCTGCGCTTCTTTCAGAAGCGAATAAGGTTAAGGTATTGATAGGGAACTTGTATTCCCATAAAAGTTTCAAAAATGTCGAACCTACAAGACCGGTTGCACCTACAACCGCAACGTCATATTTTTTCATAGTAAATCTCCTAAATAATTATTAAAATATTCTTGCAACAAAATCGTATTTAGATAGGTCGCTTACGCCCTTAACAATTTCGCTTTTACCGTTTTTGTAAACGTAGTATTTTTCGGTAGATAAGAAGTTATCAACTTCAAAATCGCCCGCGTTTTCATAGTAGTATTTCTCGCCGTTATCAATAATTCTTCTAACGTCGCTAACCATAGCGGTTGCCGTTGGAAATCTGCCCGCGCCCTTGCCGTAGAACCCGATAAGGTCGTTTGTTGAACAGTTAAGATATACGGCGTTAAACTCGTAGTTAACCGCAGAAAGCGGATTTGACTGAGTTATGGCAACCGGCTCAACGCTTACCGTTGCACTTCTTTCGCCCGTTCGCCTTGATTCTGCTACGAATTTAAGGGTGTAACCCTTGCTTTTAAGGTCGGCAAAAATCTCTTTTGACACCTTTGAAATTCCGTAGTGGTGTATGTTTTTATAAGGAACGTAACCACCGTACGCAATCGAGGACAAAATGCAAATTTTTCTCGTCATATCAAGCCCTTCGATATCGGCGGTAGCGTCGTACTCTGCAAAGCCCAAACGCTTGGCTTCTGCAAGCGCGTCTTCCATCGAAAGCCCTTCCTTTTCCATCTTGGTTAAAACGAAGTTGGTAGTTCCGTTTATAATGCCGTAAATTCTATCAACTTTGTTTACCTTAATGCTATCAATAAGCGAACAAATAAGCGGAATTCCGCCACCTACCGACGCTTCACACATAAACGAAACGCCGTTTTCTTTTGCCAAAGCGTAAAACTCTTCCATATGCAAACTTACCGTTTCTTTGTTAGAAGTTACAACGCTTTTTTTATTAGTTAACGCTTTAACGATGCACTCGTAAGGGAATTTATCCCCACCCATAGCCTCGATAACAACGTCAATTTCGGGGTTTTGACAAACCTCGTCAATAGTATTTGCAAACCTATCGCCAAGCGCTTCTTTTTTTGATGGTAAATCAAAAACTTTAAGCACTTTCAAGCCACTTGATTTAGGTAGGTCGTCAATGAGTTTAAGCACTCCTCCGCCTATCGTTCCGCATCCTAAAATTCCTACGTTCATATTATCTCCTTAAAGTTAAATGTCTTACTCGAAAGCAACGAGCGTTACGTCTTTAACCTTTTGCGTCTTTTTAAGTATGGTTATTAGTTCGTAAATAGAAACTTTCATATGCTTAGCGTCAATCATAACGGTAATATATGCCAAGTTATGTATGGGCATATCTTGATTTATCGTCAAAATATTGCCTTCGTACTTTGAAATGTTGTTTATAATATCGGAAAGCACGCCCACACTATTTTCCACTCTAAAAGAAATAATAGCCTTTCTGCCAAAATCTTTTTCAAGTTCAAACACGTGGTCTTTGTACTTATAAAAAGTAGAACGGCTAATGTCAAGTTCTTTACAAACTTCACTTACGCTTTTATTCTCTTCTTTAAGCAGTCTTACCGCTTTAACCACTTTTGCAAGAAAGGGGGGCAAAACGTCTTTATGGATAATTAAAAAATCTCTATTCATTTAAGAACGCCCCTTTATCGCATACTTTTAGTGATTTTACTCTCCACCTAATTCCGTCAACCGTTTTAGGAATTAGTTTTTCAAGCCCGTCCTTATTCGATATTGCAAGTAGCGTAGGCCCTGCACCGCTTATTGCAACTGCAAAACCAAAGTCTTGTAAAATCTTTCTCATATTACTACCGCTTTTAATTATGGGCAAGCGGTAAGGTTGATGAAGTTTATCGTCAAAAATATCTTTAAGTAGATTAACGTCACCCTTTTCAAAAGCGTAACTCAAACTAAGCGCGCGGGTTACGTTGTGAACGGCGTCTTCCATAGATACCGTTTTTGGTAAAACTTCTCTTGAAATTTTAGTAGATAATTCCGCGCTTGGTATCACCGCGTAAAATTTAAGTTTTTTTGAAACTTCTACCTTGTGATGAACTATTACTTCGCCCTTTTTATAAGCAAGCGTAAGCCCGCCAAGATATGCCGGCGCAACGTTGTCAGGATGACCTTCAACCGACGCCATTACCCCCAACAAATATTCTTTATCAAACACGTTTTTAAGCATATAGTTGCCGGCCAAAACGCCTGCTACTATACAACTTGCGCTTGAACCAAGCCCACTTGAAGTTGGTATTAAACACTTTTTAGGTGAAATTTTAACGGGAATATATTTTTTGTTAGAAACTTCAAAAAGTTTTTTGTAAGCCTTTAATATTAAATTATCGCTTGGGTTTTTACTGCCAAAACCTATAACTTCGTCGCTTTCAGCACTTTCAAAGGTAAAGGTGTTATAAAGTGAAAGAGCAAGCCCAGCACCGTCAAGCCCAACGCCTAAATTAGCCGTAGAACAAGGCACGCTAACGGCAACTTTTAAGTTTTTATAGTTAACTATATCTCTAATTTCGTCTTTACTTTTTAAAACGGTGGGCTTTTTAGAATACATAAGTTTTTTAATTCCAAACGGAATTTCAACGCCCGTATAAGAAGATATGTCTTTAATAAGTTCAACTTCGCTAAGTTTTTCAGTTAAACCAAGTGCTTTGGTTACGGTAAACGGGAATTTGTAAGGGCTTGCCGTTGAAACTATTAACGTTTTACCCTGAACGTTCAATTTATTATAAACGTCGTAAGCAACCGCGGTGTGCGGGTCGATAAGATAGGATAGTTCCTTATAACACTTGCCTATTGCTTTTATAGTTTCTTCTTCGGTTGAGTATCCGCCCGTAAAATCTTTAAGGAACTCCCTTTCTTCACTGCTTAATTGATACTTGCCCGTCTCTTTAAGCGATTGCATATACTTAGTAACTTTATCGCCGTTTCTACCGCAAGCAAGGTATACGAGCCTTTCAAGGTTAGAAGAAACGAGTATGTCCATCGCCGGAGAGTTAGATTTATAAAACTCTCTGTTTTTATCGTAAACGCCATTTTCAAAAAAGTTAGTTAGCACGTTGTTTTTGTTTGACGCGCAAATAAACTTGCCGATAGGAACACCTATTTCTTTTGCGAGATATCCCGCAAAAATATCGCCGAAGTTACCAGTTGGAACGCAAACGTTTAGCGTTTCGCCATCTTTAAGATAACCGTTTTTTCGCATTTCGCAGTAGGCGTAAACGTAGTAAATTACTTGCGGAATAAGTCTACCTATGTTTATAGAGTTTGCAGACGATAACAAGACGTCGTCTTGATTATAAGAAGAAAAAATTTCTTTAACGAAAGTTTGGCAATCGTCAAAATTACCTTTAACGGCAAACGCCTTAGTTCTATCGTCGGTATAATAAAGCATTTGCTTTTCTTGAATTTCAGAAACGCCACCGTCGGGATATAAAACAACGGTGTCAAACTTACCGCTTTTTATAAAACTTGAAAGCGCGGCACCGCCCGTATCACCCGAAGTTGCAACGAGTATAAGCGACTTTTTATTAACCCCGTTTTTCTTTTTAGATACGTCAATCAAAAACGGAAGAATAGTTAGCGCCATATCCTTAAACGCAAGCGTTGGGCCGTGGTAAAGTTCTAAAAACGAAAGTTCATTAAAAGTTTTAATGCCTACGAACTTTTCACGGAAGTTAACTCTATCGTATGCGCTGGATATACAAAAATCAATTTCTTCACTAGTAAAATCGTCAAGAAAAATATTAAAAACGTCTTTCGCGATTTCTTTATAACTCTTTCCAAAATAATCGCTAGTAAAATTAAGTTTTGAAATGCTTTCGGGTAAGAATAAGCCACCGTCTGAACTTAAACCTTTAAGTATCGCTTGGCTAGCGGTTAGCCTTTCACCACTTCTAGTACTTATATACATATAAAACTCCGTTTATTTCTTATGTTTTATATGATATAACATTTCTAAAAAAAATACAACTGTTTGCGCTAAAAAAACAAAAGTATTTTCCACGCGTACAAATAACCACCCTTTGTACACCATAAAAAAATTTAATAACGGAATATGGTTATCAAACGAAAAAGCACGGATTTTTTCCGTGCTTTTTGAGTGATATATAGAATTAACAAGGCTCTTAGTTGATAGACTGAGATAGACCTTGTCGGTTGCCTATTACAACATTATTAAAGCACTAGAAACAAGTTAGGCGAGGCGTTTGTGTTTTTGCGGAAGGGAGCGACCTCGTCGGTCGCAGGAATTTCGCAAAAACGCAAAGAACAAAGCATAACGCCGTTTATAGGGCTTTAATCTAGTTCAAAAGCACCTGTGTATAAGGCATAATAGTTACCCTTTTTGGCAATAAGTTCGTCGTGATTACCACGCTCGATAATTCTACCTTTATCAAGTACCATAATAACGTCTGCATTTCTAACGGTAGATAGGCGGTGTGCGATAATAAATACCGTTCTACCTTCCATAAGTTTATTCGTACCGCGCTGAACTAAAAGTTCGGTGCGCGTGTCGATTGACGAAGTTGCCTCGTCCATTATCATAACGGGGGCATCTGCTACCGCCGCCCTTGCTATTGCGATAAGTTGGCGTTGACCTTGTGAAAGGTTCGACCCGTCAGCAGTAAGCAAGGTATTGTAACCATTTGGCAATCTCGTAATAAAATCGTCGGCACTTGCAAGTTTTGCAGCGTTGATACACTCTTCGTCAGTAGCGTCAAGCCTACCGTAGCGGATATTTTCCATAACCGTACCTGTGAAAAGGCAGGTATCTTGAAGCACTATGCCAAGTGAACGGCGTAAATCTGCTTTTTTAATTTTGTTTATATTGATACCGACGTAACGGATTTTACCGTCCGCTATATCGTAAAAGCGGTTAATAAGGTTGGTAATAGTAGTTTTACCAGCACCCGTCGCACCTACGAAAGCAATTTTTTGACCGGGCTCAGCGTAAAGCGATACGTCGTGTAAAACTATACGATCAGGAACGTAGCCAAAATCAACGTCCGCCATGCGAATATCACCTGCTAAGCGAGTGTAGGTAACCGAACCGTCAGCCTTATGTGGATGCCTCCACGCCCACTTTCCAAAGTCGGATCGTAGCCATGTCG
>JAZLBK010000130.1:0-2392 GCA_045613665.1 Christensenellaceae bacterium
ATTAGATAAATTAAACACTACTTTAATTACCCCGTTAACACTTTCAATCAGGCTGTCTATCGCATCTCTAACTTTACTTGCGGTGCACTCGTCAAGTTCACCTATTAAATATATAAATAGAGTATTTTTGTCAAGATTGTATTTGATTTTCATACCTACCTCACAAGCGGTATTTTAACATAGAATAAATTGTATATTTTGCGTTATATTGCCGAATTTTGTCAATTTTAGTAAATTAAAAAAGCGCCCGTTAAGAGCGCTTTAATTATTGATTTATTACACGGCGTCACCACCAACGAAAACATCGCTTGGGTTTATATTTTGAGTTGCAAAAGTGAAACTACTATCCTTAGTTATCGTTAAAACCACGTCGCCGTGCTTGTCGTTTCTATAAACCTTGCAACTTAAACTAAACAGTCTATCAAGCGTTGATTGATGCGGGTGTTTATACGAGTTATCTTCTCCGCATTGTATTACGGCGTATTCGGGTTTTACAAGGTTAAGAAGTTCCTGCGTGGTTGAAGTTTTTGAACCGTGATGCCCTACTTTTAATATTTCAACGTCTAAATCGTAACCCGATAAGTTTTTATAAAATTCAACAAACTCGTCTTCGGCATCACCTTCTAAACCGCCTTCGGCATCACCGGTAAACAGTATATCAACTTCTTCATAAGTAAACTTAATTATAGGCGAATAATCGTTTGCGTTGTCGTACGAAATTTGAGAATAATTTTCAACTCGCGGTGTTAAAAAATCAAAATAATACTCGTAAATTTTATTAGAATAAGAAATTTTACCGGCAAAATCGCTTTCGTGCGTGAAAAATTCCCACTCGGCTTGCTTAGTTGCGCCGTTTTGAGTGTAAGTTTCAGTATTTACAGCAGTTAGAAATTCGCCGTACGCATTACTTGATTGTGACTTGCCTGCACCTTTATTAAAATCGGCAGAAAAACTATATTTCGTGCCCGCGTATAAAACGTGCGGTCTAAATATCTTTTTAACTTCAAACTCTTCTAAAACTTTGTCAAAATTGCCTATATGGTCACTATCGGCGTGGGTTGCAATAGCGTAATCAAAGGTGGAAATAGACGTGTTTTCATTAATATAATTAGATAAGTCGCTATAATTGTGAACACCAGCGTCAATAATAACGTTCTTACCGTCAGGAAGTTCGATAATGATACAGTCTGCTTGCCCAACGTCAACAAAATGAACTTTCAAATCGGGCATTACACCGCTTTCTATGTACGTGGTATCCCCGTCAACCCTAAACTCAACGTCAGGCTTTGGTTTGAATATGCCTAACACGAGTTCGTATAACGGCGGATAGAAATAGCAAGCAATTACAAATACAACTACTATTACGGCAATAACGGTAGAAATCGTTGCTTTAAGTTTGTTAATTCGCTTTGTTTTTGTTTTACTTTTTCTCATAGTTTAATTATACAACATATAATTAAAATTTTCAATCATTATACGTTTATATATTTATTTTATTGAAAATTTATCCTTTTTATTATTATGTTTAGAAAGTTATAATAAAATAATAACGAATACGGCGTTAAAACAGTTGACAATAGTTAAAAGCAGTGTTAAAATTATAAAAAATTGATAGAGGCGCAGTACGTCAAAAGTAACTTTAATTATTCCGTGCAAGCGGTTAAAGTGAAAGGGGCGATTGCCGAAGTTGGTATTTTCTTGCAAGAAATATCTGCTGGGTTAACGAAAAATATTCGTTAAACTGTCGTTTATACGGAGTGCTATCAAGAAATTTCGCTAATAGGGTTTTATTAACGCGTTATTTCAAGGGCAGCCGTATTATCGCTGCCCTTTATCTATGTTAAGGAGTTATATATGAAGAAACAAACCATTTTTGAAGGAATTGCAACAGCGCTCGTAACACCTATGCACCGTGACGGTAGCATTGACTATGAAAATTTTGGTAAACTTGTTGACTGGCAAATCGAATCAGGCATTTCAGCGCTTGTAGTTTGCGGTACAACCGGCGAAGCATCAACTTTAACTGACGACGAGCATCGTGACGCCATTAAGTTCGTGGTTGAGCGTTCAAACGGCAGAGTTCCAGTTATTGCAGGCACGGGCTCAAACGATTTAGCATACGCTATCGACCTTACAAAACACGCTTGCGAAGTTGGGGCGGACGCGGTTTTAGTAGTAACCCCTTACTACAACAAAGCAACTCAAAAAGGTTTAATTCAAATGTATACCGCTATTGCAGACGCAAGCGAAAAACCAGTAATCTTATATAACGTTCCGTCAAGAACGGGCGTTAATATCGAACCGTCAACCTACGCGGTACTTGCCGAACACCCCAATATCGTTGCTATTAAAGAGGCAAACGGCAATATTTCTAAAATACTTGAAACTTTTG
>JAZLBK010000131.1:0-20521 GCA_045613665.1 Christensenellaceae bacterium
ATGTTTTTTAGCCGCTTGCAATGAGAAACCAAGCGACACGCAAAATCAAGATTTTGTTGGGATATTGTTTGAAAACCAAACAATAGATTATGACGGAGAAGAACACACCATTATAGCAACAGGCGTACCCGAAGGTGCAAGCGTAGTGTATACTAATGCGGGTCCTTATATAAATGCTGGTGAATATAATATTTCGGTTTCTGTAAGTGCAGATGGCTATAATACTTTTACAAAAACAGCAAAATTGACTATAAGTAAAATAGATTTTCCGTCAACGATAACTTTAGAAAACAAAAAAGTTATGTATACAGGTGGTGAAAAAACTATTTTAATAACGGGGGACTTACCCGAAGGTACACAAGTAGAATATACGAACAATACGCAAACGCAGGTTGGAACGTACGATGTAAGTGCAACTTTAATCAATGCGAACTACAACACAAAGACCTTGAATGCGACCTTAACAATATATAATTTATTAAATGTAGCAAAGAATACGATAGATACGATATTAGATAGACCCGACCCTTGGTCGTTTATGCCCGAAGCATTTAGCAAGGAAAGCCTTGCAACCACAACTAACCCAACTAAGGATTTTAGTAGTTTTGTAAATGTTGGCGACATAAACAAAAAATTTATTGGAAAACAAATGTACGTATTATGGGAAGGCGTTGATGGAATGGACACTCTATTAGAGAAGTTTGATATAGTGTATGCTGCTGGTGAAGCAATTGCAACGGCTTATCAAAACTTTATAAACGCTAATCCAGATAATTATGCGGAATGGACAGGTAGTGTTGCTGGTTTTAATATTAAAATAAATTTAGACGGAAAGCAAAGCACGATGCTAGTTGGGAATAGCGTTTTCTCTTTGGAATTGTTTGCAGATACCGACGAAAACGTTAATAAGGGAAGAATAGAACTTGCACAAGGTGGCATCTTGAATTATGAGATGAAAGATGATTATCTTAAATTCAACGTGGCATTAACAATCAAAGGCGTTTTAGTAATGAAACAAATAGAATTTGTTAGAGATGATGACGGAGACGTTGCTGGATATTTTTATGAATATACAGGGCTAGAAAACGTTGCTGTAAAAACTAGTGCGGTTATAGCCTTTAACGACGATTACACAATCGTTTCTAGTGCAAAAAGAGAAAGTGACGACTTGTTGGTAAATGGTTACGAAGAAGTATATTCTTCTAAAACAGGGAAGTTTATTTCGGCAGAAGTTTTGGAAAGCATCAAACTTACAGAATATGATACTTTTTGGGTAAACGTTTTTGACGTGTCAGGTATAACCAACGTGAAGGCTATTAGTAATGATTCTCTTCTTCCTAGCTCAAATCATCACGACGTATATATCAACAATTCTAGCTCCATGTTTACTCCTGCAAAAGGTCTTTTTGGTTTGGGATCAAGACATTTTGATATCGAAATGAAAACCGTTTATTATGTTGTTGAAGTTGAAAATGGTAATGACGTAGAATATCAAATAGTTGAAACTGAAATCCCAATGTTGTTTGTTCAAAAGGATAATGTAGAAGATTTTAGCGAAGAAGCAGTTGATAAAAACAAAAACACTTTTGAAGGCACGCCAATTTTACCTATCGCAAAAATAGAAGTTGCAGAAGATAATTTCTTAGCAATGTATGACTTGTTGGTAGTAATAAAAGAAAGTTGCACTTATGCTGAACTAGTAAATCAATTAGGAACAAAAGACAGTTTTTTTAATTAAACCGATAAAAGCGTTAGAGTATTTCTAACGCTTTTAATATTGTGGTTCGGCCAGTTTACCAACCGTGCAACCAAGTGAAACACTAGCAGAGCCACATAAGGCTTTGCAGTTTTTTTTACTTATTGACATTTTGTGTGGAAAATTATATAATATTAAAAAAATTTTTAGAGGTGGAAAATGAAAGCTGTTGTCGTGCAACCTGCATATTTTGTTGGGGAAAATCCCGATGAAAAAATTGCAAAATTTTTAATGTGTGAACTTGAAAAAACTACTAAAAATTCAATAATAGTTTTACCAGAATATTCAAATGCGGGTGGACTTAATGATGTAGAAAGTGAGTTAAAAGCAATATCACGTGCTAAAATTATGCTTAAAAAAGCAGGCGAAATAGCAAAAGAAAAATCTGCTTACGTTGCTATAAACGTTTTAGAAAATAGAGACGGCTTGATTAAGAATAGTACCCATTTGTTTAATAAAAAAGGCGAAACGGCTTTTATTTATGACAAAATTCATTTGCCACCATCGGAAATAGATTTAGGTATAGAATACGGAGATGGCAACTGTTTTGGCGAAGTTGATGGAATTCGTTTCGGGTTTTTAACTTGTTACGACGTTTATTTTAATGAGCAGATAGAGTTTTTAGCAAGCCAAAAACCTGACGTTATAATTATTCCTGGTTATCAACGTGGCGAAGATGCAGACATAATTAGGGCGCAAACGAAAATGATTGCTTTTAGGTGCAATGCGTTTGTATTAAAATCTTCGTATTCTATGAACGACGACGAGCATGGCGGTTGTTCTATGATAGTTGCGCCAAATGGAAAAATCTTAAACGATTTAGGTAAAGAAATTGGTAGCGCAAGTGCCGAAATTGATATTAAGTTTAAGCACGTAAGAAATGCTGGATACGGCAAAGGGTTGATTAGAAACGATGAATTTATAAACATAGGGCTTCGCCCCGATGTTTTTAAGAAATAAACCTTATAACTCAATTTATCATTCGGCTGGTTCACCACCCCCCGCAACCAAGATAGCTACTGCAAAGCCACTAAGACTTAACGGTGTTTTTTGTTGCATATTTTTAGTTGGTATGGTATAATTGAGCAAAGTTTATTTTTGGAGATTAAACCATGTTTAAAGCAAATTTAATTTTTTTAAATAATAAAGCTATGGAAGAGCAAGGCGTTTTAGATATGCATAAAGCAATTGAAGACGTTGAAAAAACATATATGCTCAACTGGAAAGGTGATGTAATAAACCCAGGAAAGTGTGTGTTGCGTTGGGGTAAAACTACTGAAGATGAAAACGTTTTAGGTAGAATTAACGCTATGCCAGGCTACGTTGGTGGTGACTATGATATGGCTGGTATTAAGTGGATAGGTAGTGGCCCTATGAACTATAAAGAAGGTTTGCCAAGGGCAAGTGTTACTGTTATTCTAAACGACCCACAAAACAAACTTCCTGTATGTATTGCAGATGGAACTGCTGTTAGCACTGTAAGAACGGGTGCAAGTGGTGGTGTTGCTATTAAACTTTTAGCAAAAAGCAACGCAAAAGTAATGACTATTTGTGGGGCGGGTGCACAAGCGCCAACCCAACTAGAAGCAGCGCTTATTGCTAGACCTAGTATAGAAAAGTTGTTTATTTATGACATAAAAAAAGAAAACGCACAAAGGTTTGCAAACTTAGCAAAAGAAAAATATGCAAAGTTAGAAGTCGTTGTTGTTGATAATCCAGAACAAGCAACAAAGGAAAGTGATATTATAGACTGCGTGACTCTTGCGTCTGAGCCGTTTATTAAGGGCGAATGGTTAAAAAAGGGAGCGCTCGTTATGAATATGGCTGATTATGAAGTTGATAACGATTGCGTAAAAAGAGCAGATAAGTTAGTTGTTGATTTTTGGGAAGGTGTAAAACACCGCATGATAAGTACTGTTGCGTTAATGTGGAAAGATGGGCTTGTCAAAGACAGAGATATTCACGCTGAACTTGGTGAAATATTATGTGGTGAAAAGCCAGCAAGGAAAAACGACGATGAAATTATTTATTTTAATGCCGTTGGCGCAGGAATACTGGATATAGCAATAGTTTCAAGATGTTTTAAAAGCGCAAAAGAAAACGGAAAAGGAATAATAGTTCCATTTTGGGAATAAAACAACAAAAGCGTTAGAAAAACTCTAACGCTTTTATTTTTTCGGCTCTGCTAGTTCATCAGCCGTGCAACCGATAAAAAAGCATCAGCCAAACGGTTGGTGCTTTTTATAAAATTCTTGCCTTTTATTATTTTATATATTGAAAAATGCAAAATTTTATAGTAAAATATTATAAAAAGATGATTTAAGGAGTTAATTATGCCAAAATCTGTTAAAGATATTTTATTAATGATTAAAGAAAACGACATTAAAATGGTTGATTTTAAAATGGTTGACATCAATGGTCAATACCGCCACGTGACTATTCCTGCTGAAAACTTTTCAGAAGAAACCTTAAAAAGCGGAATCGGTTTTGATGCGTCTAACTACGGTTATGCGGTAGTTGAAAAAAGTGATATGGTATTTATACCAGACCCTAACACAGCCGTTATTGACCCTTTCTGTGAAATTCCAACCCTTTCAATGACGGGTAATGCTATGATTATTGCATCGCCTGAAAATAAGCCGTTGCCACAATACCCACGAAACATCATAAAAGCCGCTGTTGAAGAAATGAAAAAAAGTGGCATTGCTGATGAAATGTTTATTCTTCCTGAGTTCGAGTTTTATTTATTCGACCAAGCAGGTTGGGAAATTAGTGGTCGTGAAATCAGTGCAACCGTTGATGCGGTTCAATCTTACTGGAATAGCGCAACAGAAGGTTTAGGTGTAGTTGTTCCTAAACAAAAAAACTATCACATTGCAAAGCCGTTTGATATTTCTTACGAGTGCCGTAGCGAAATGTGTATGCATATGAAAGATATGGGTATTGAAATCAACTATCATCACCCAGAAGTTGCTGCAAGCGGTCAGTTTGAAATCGAGCCTCAACTTGGCGAAGTCGTTCATATGGCTGATGCTACAATGAACATTAAATACATTATTCACAACACCGCATTAAAGTATGGTAAAACTGCAACCTTTATGCCTAAACCTATATACGGCGAAGCGGGTAGCGGTATGCACGTTCATATGCTTTTATTTAAAGATGGCAAGCCTGTGTTCTCTGATGATAACGGATATGCTAATCTTAGCGAAACTGCACACTACTTTATGGGCGGTCTTTTAAAACATATTGCATCACTTTGTGCTATCACTAATCCAAGTACTAACTCGTTTAAACGTCTTATCCCTGGTTTTGAAGCGCCTGTCACCGTTGGTTATGCTACAAGCAATCGTAGTGCTGTTATAAGAATTCCTGCTTATGCAAAATCTCCTGATAAACGTAGATTCGAACTTAGAAACCCTGATGCAACATGTAATCCATATTTCTGCTATGCTGCAATCTTAATGGCTGGTCTTGACGGAGTTAAAAATAAAATTGACCCACATGCAAATGGTTGGGGTCCATACGATTGTAATTTATATCATCTTCCTGAGGAAGAAAAAGCGAAACTTAAAGGGCTTCCTAAATCATTAGATGAAGCGTTAGATGCACTTGAAAAAGATAACGATTATTTAACTGCTGGCGGAGTATTCCCTAAGGAACTTATCAATAATTTCATAAAAGCAAAACGTGAAGAAAGCCGTCAAATGTCAGCAATTCCACACCCTGCTGAATTTGATAAGTATTTCAACTTATAATTTAACAAATCAAAAAAGACGCACTGCTGTGCGTCTTTTAAATTGTTAGTTGTTTTTATTAAGAGCAGGAATTAAAATAAATGCAAGTGCACTTAGCGCAAGTAAGTATGGATAGAAAAGGAAAGGAATAACTTCAATTGCTAACGCTCCTGTTAAACTTGTTGCGGTTATCATTTGCGCTCCGTAAGGAATTATTGCTTGAACAACGCTACCAAAAATATCAAGAAGAGAAGCGGTTTTTGTGTTTTTTATATCGTACTCATCACTGATGTTTTTAGCGATAGGTGCTGCCATAACTATTGCAACGGTATTGTTTGCTGTTGCAATGTCCATAGCTGAAACTAATAAACTTATACCAAGTTGACCACCAACTTTGCCTTTAAACACCTTTTTAATACCCGAAAGCAAAGCCTCAAATCCGCCGTATTCACGCATGAGCGAAGAAAGCATTGTCACCAGCATTGTCACGATAATAACTTCAAACATACTTGATGCGCCGTTTCCCATTGAGGAAATAATAGTAAAAACTGGTATGTTAAGCGCAAGTTTTATAACTATGGCTGTAAAAATTCCCGATAGTAAAACTACAAAAACGTTAATACCCGCAATACCGCCTATAAGAACTAATATATAGGGAATAAGTAGCCAAACGTTAATAGGGTTTGGAACATAGTTTGTGGTTGTCGTTTCCGAAAGTGCAAAAATAAGAAGAATAACAATAGTTAAAATAGCGGCAGGCAGTGCAATAAAAAAGTTTTCTTTAAACTTATCCTTCATTTTACAGCCTTGTGTTGATGTTGCTGCAATAGTCGTATCGGAAATAAACGAAAGATTGTCGCCAAACATAGCGCCACCTATAATCGAACCTATCAATAACGGAAGAGATGCCCCCGTTGATACAGAAAGGGCAAGTCCAATAGGTGCAATTACTGAAATCGTTCCGCACGAAGTACCCATTGCAGTCGATACAAAGCAAGACACTAAAAATAAAACCAGTGCCGAGTAGTTTGATGGTATTACACTTAAAAGTAAGTCGGCAACGGTATTAGCACCTTCTCTACCTAAAACCCCTGCAAAAACACCCGCCGACAAAAATATAAGTATCATAGTTGTAATGTTCTTGTCTGCAAAGCCTTTTGCCATAATAGAAAGTTTATCTTCAAACTTTACCTTTTTGTTTTGTATACACGCTACAAGTATCGCTATCATAAATGCAACAACAACGCTCATAACGTAAAAGTCGTTAAAAATTATGCTTACGCCTATGTATACAACTAAAAATACAACGATGGGAAGCAACGCCCATGGGTTTCCTTTTTTGTGTGAAAAATTTTCCATAATCGTTTCCTTGTGGTTATTCAATAATAATAAACTATAAGAAGTTAAATCTTTTGCTATCGCAAAATCTTTGCAAAATTAAAAATTTTGCCATAAAAACTAAGTTTTTATACTTCAAGCTTGAAAAACAGCGAAGTTTCAAACTCTTGCAAGCAAGTTTGCTACTTCTTATATTATAAAATATGTTCTATTATATAATAAATAAAGCAAAAAAACAAGTTTTTAATTGAAATCACCAGTGCTTATTAGAAGTTAATAATAGCAATTCTTTAAAAAATGGGGCGAAAAAACTTAAAAGAAAGCCCGAAAATAACGAGCGTTTTTAATGAAAAAATTTTTTTAAAAAACTGGTGAAATATGTTTGACAAGATTAAAAATATTATATATAATAGTAAAGCATTTAACTGTTTCAGCAGTCTTATATGGCGGCGTAGCTTAGCTGGTTAGAGCGGCCGGTTCATACCCGGCAGGTCGTTGGTTCGAATCTGCCCGCCGCTACCACAACTAACTACACTAAAATTTAATATATGTGGCCCCTTGGTCAAGCGGTTAAGACATCGCCCTTTCACGGCGGTATCATGGGTTCGAATCCCGTAGGGGTCACCAGCGAAGCGGTTTTTTGTTGCAAAAACAACGAAAAATCGCTTTTTTTCTGCCTTTTTTCGCTTGAAAAGGGGCTTTTTTTATTGTTCCGTTATTTTTTTTCTACAATTTTTTCTACAAAGAAAATTATAAAATGTTAGATTTTTTCTACAATTTTGAGTGTTATTTTTTTAATAACATTTTTTTAATACTCAATTTCTTTTACAATTTTAAGTTGTTCGGCTTCAGGAATATGATTATATACACGGTCGGTCATATCTTTGCCAAGACTGTGGCCCGACCAAAGATTAACCATTTCCTTGCTGGCGAACACTCTGCAGTAAGTTTGAAAGGTGTGCCTTAAATAGTTTAAGCGCATACCGGGCATAATTTGCGCAAACGTTTTATGTAGTTCATCAAGTGAAACGTTGCGCCATTTATCCAGGATAATTTCCGATTTTAATTCCATTAAAGGTTTTAATATCGGAATTTTTCTTTTTAAGGCATCTTTATTCGCTTTTTGGTGTTCTTTTAGTTTTGCATTATCTACCGTAAGGAAACCTGAAGAAAAGTCAAATTCTATACTTTTGAATTCTGAACGGCGAACGCCGGTGTATAAAAAAATTAAAAACGGTAAGCGATAAACTGGCTTATTATCAATTTCGTTTTTGAACTTTTCAAGTTCTTCAGGCGACAGTGCTTTACCGTTAGACCGGTAATGTTTTTTAACCAGTACGGCACGCATCGGGTTCGCTGTGATAATATTGTTACCGATAGCGTATTCAAATACTTGCTTAAGTAACGTTTTAACGTCTTCGGCTATCCTGGTTGACTTTGCGCAAAGTGTAGTAAAATATTGCTGTAAAAATATAGGCGAAATATCTTCAGCCTTAAGTTTTGAAAAACTCGTTTTAACGTACTTTTCAAAACTGTAATTCAAAGAATTAAAATATGCCGTTGAGATGAACGGCTTTTTAACCTGGTTAAGATAAAATTCGGCAAGTTGATTAAAGTTTTTATAATCGCCTGGCGAAGTGTATTTTACTATTTTACTTAAAAATTCTTTGGCTTTAGAAAATACTACAGTTTTGCTTTTCCCGGAAAACGATTTTCGGGTATTTTTGACTACTACAGATGCAACGTAGTAACCGTCTTTTCTACGATAGACGTAAATGTTTTTGTGTTTTGGCATTTTTTCCTCCTTTTGTTCAGGTAGAAAAAACTGCCCTTTATCCGTGTTTTTAGTTGAGTTCTTTGCCCCATCGTAAGACGGTGGCGAAGAATTTGTTGTAGTAAAAGGCTGCTCCTTTGATAGTTCAGCAGTTAAAGCGCCACTAAAACAAGCAAAGGCTTTTAGAGTTTCTCGCAAGGCGAACTCAAGTTTGTTTAACGTTTCTAAAAAATATTCTTTTTGCATAATGCACCTCCTGGTGCAATTCTAACAAAAAGAATATACTTTGACTTAATAGCATTTTTTCTAAAATTCGTGTGTGAATTTTAGAAGCAAAAACATTATTTAATGCGCAAGTGCATAAACAAAGGTTTGAACTTTAATTTTATTTATCTCGTCAAGTAAACGGTATTCGCCTAAAAGTTTTGCTTCATCTTCTTTTAGTTGAAGTTCGGCGCCACTTTTAATAATGCCGAAGTCGTCTTCACGACCAACAAGATAGTCAATAGAAACGTTTAATATATCTGCTAATTTTATTAAAACGTCTATTGAAGGCTCTGTTCTTCCTATCTCGTAATTATAAATATTTGTTGGCGAAACGTTTAATTTTAGCGATAGTTCCTTTTGTGATAAACCTAAATCTTCCCTAATTTTTCTTAATTTCATAGAAAATCCCCCTTTTTATTATAAAAATTTACGCTATTTTAGCGAAAAAGTCTTGACAATTTCAAAAATAGCGTTTATTATAATGTTGTAAATCGCTATTTTGGTGATTTTCCCCTGTAATTGCAATTATCAAATAAATTTTTTCAAATAGACGGACCAAAGGCAATAAAACAGGGTGTTGCTTTTGGTCCGTACTTTTTTCCAGCCGGCTGGAAAAAAACAAGGTTTAACCGTTAGGCGTTGAAGGTTAACAAGGGCGCTAACGTTAAATAATCTGGTAAGTGCACTTACTAGTCGGTGGGTAGAATAGCCATAATGGTAACGTTCACTTAAAAGCAAGTTTGATTGTCGGAAAAAAACCGAACCGTTACGTTAAAAGCCGTTTTATTTGGTATGGTAAATAATTTGGCAGGGAACGGTGGCAACCAGGGAATAGGCTGGCGATGGGCAAGAAAGTTAACAGCCATAGGTAGGGGCTACTTGTCCTAGACAGATATAGTCGGCGCTACGCCGTTTATAAATAAATCAAAGGAAACAACAACAATGAAAAAAACAGAACATTTAACCGTTTACGAACTGTGTAAACTTTTTAAGGTTGACAAACTTAAACTACGTTACACGCCGGGCGATACGTACATAGATATTACCGTAGATTTTTTAGACGATAAAAAACTATATACAAGTAAACTTACACGTCTTATCGTTCCTAACAAGTATTACGTAGTCAACAAAAATGGAAAAACACTCTACGTAACGTTATATGAAAATGACCTTGCTTTTTCAAGTTCGGTATACGGCAATGACTAGAAAGGTTAACGCAAGTTGGATTAACGTTCCCAGCAAGTTTGCCGAAGTGCGTTCTTGTGAAGACGGTTCTTTGCAAATTTATTACTACGACAGCAAAGAAGTAACGATAACTTATTCGCTTGACAAAATTGAACTAACACAAAGCGTAGTAGTTCATCCGGAAGTTTACGGTAGAAAACTTAAACTAGTAGTCGTTATAGTTCGCACTAGTAAAAACGTGTACCAAATTACAACGTTGTACCCAAATAAAACTGTTACCGTTAGCGTTTTAGGGTACGCTGGAATTAACAACACTCTGAATAACGTGTATTCAGAATTTATAGAAATTTATCAAAAGGAAACAAAACAACAATGAAAAATTTAACAATTATTGAAGATGCTGCAATTAGCACTTATGATGCAGAGCAATTTGTTGCTCGTGTACAAGGTAGAATAAAAAATATTCTTACCGAATTTGTCTTTATAGGCAAAGAACTTAAAGAAGCCAAAGAAAGAAAGTTGTACAAGTATTTGGACTACGATTCGCTTGAAGATTTGGCGCAAGAACTTTTTAGCATTAAAAAATCTACGTGCTACAACTTAATTAAACTTTACGAAAAGTGTTCTGACGGCGAAAAACTACTTCCTGAATACGAAGGGTTTTCGCAATCGCAACTTGTAGAACTTATTAGCGTTAAGGCTTTACCTGAAAAGTTTTTAGATATAGCAACGCCTTCTGATAGTGCTAAAAAAATTAGAAAGGCAGTTAAACTTTGGGATGAACGTTGCGAAAACAACGAAATGCCTGAAGTAGTTGAAAACGTTAAAAGTATTGACGAACTTATAGAAAAATTTTCCAGCCGACTGGAAAATGACGACTTAAATTCTTCTCAAAAGGCTGAAATTAGTGAAAAAATAAGGGTTTTAGAGTTAGTTAAGAACTTTTTAGAAGAAAACAACTGTGTTTGCTTTTTGGCGCCGAAAAGTAAAAAGCGTGCAAAAAACAACAAATTTATAGAAAAATTAGAAACATATATAACTACGGTGGTGGACTAATGGCAACGTTAACCGTTTTACTTAAAGAAGTTGGAAAGCCAGGAAGAATTTGCATAATTGAAAATACTAACAATGCCCTTGAAAACATTGTAGGCAAAAATGCACTTGTAAATTCTTTTACGCTTAATGATATAGTTATTTTTTCGCAAACTAACGAATACGGCTTGCCGGTCGTTGGCGACTATAATTGCACGATAAATGGTCTTGCCTTTTACGGCAATTTAGTTTTTGCCGGCGCTAACGCTACTGGCGAAGTTGTTGATTTAACTGAAGAACAACAATTTAACTTATTGCAACTGACTAGCAGTTTATTTTCTTCCAATAAACCATTTACTATATTAGTTTGACTAGTTCTAGATAAAAACTAGTCACCAGTGCAACGCACGTAAGGTGCGATGCTTGTTGTTTTGTTTCCGGGGGCAAATAGTATTTCTTGCCCCCACTAAACAAAGCAAAAAGGATTATTATGCGTAGAGTTTTTTTAAGTTTAATTCCCATAACAATTTTATTAGCAATATTGATTGCCGTTGACTATTTCACTCTAGGAATTACTAGAGAATTTACTAATTCAATTTTAGGAATTGAAGAAGTGTACGTTCACGGCGACGATACTATTAGTTTGTATTCGTTCACTAATGACAGTAATACTAGTGATAAGTTATCGCTTGTCAATAAAAAAGACGGCTACAAGTTTACTAGTGGCAACGACTACGAAACTAACCTACTAAATGCGCACGCAGTAGTTGTTGACGGCACGGTTAACGGTGCGTTATTTAAGGGCTTTGAAAGTATATCTTTTACGGTTAAAATAAACGCCATAAACAAATTGTACGTAACAGCCGGCTACACTGATTTTGATAAGACTAAAATGCAATGGTACGATACGAACGGCAAAGTGTATAATTCGCCGAACTTAAACTCTGAAACGCCTGTTGATGACGTAACAGATAGTTTAAGGGTTGTTGCCAAAAACGCCGATACGTACGAGATAACGTTCTTTTTAGATAACTACTACGTAAATAAAGACGTTAGCGTTAGAAATGCGTTTGTTGCTATATCGTATATCGGTAACGAAACTATCACTATCAATAACTTAAAATACGATTATAGCGAAGAAGACGTTATTCATACCGAAAGCGAATTAACTATCTATGCTAGTGACGTTATTTTTGAAGATAGATACGATACGATTAAAGTTTTAGGTGGACACATTAACACTAATAAAAAGATTGAAAGAGTTTTTATAAGTTCGGTTTACGGCAGTTTTGACGTAGATTTTACAACTACGATAAAGTACGGTGAATCGCACTCTTATTATTATCACGAACTTAAAAGCGATTTTTTAGGTAACGTTGGCTGGTTTGAAAGTGTAACTGTACCAGTAGACGTGTACGTTGTGTATGAAAATATACCGTACAAAATACTAACCGATTCAGTCTTCATTTACAGTGGTTGGACTGATATTTATGTTTAACGTGCAATTAAAGGTTTTTACCTTTGAAATAAAATAGGAGGAAAAGCGATGAAGAAGATTATAGTAGGGATTTTAATTGCGATAGTTGTTATTGCTGCTACCGTAGGCGCAACGTTAGGTGTTCAGGCTCTTATTAAAAAAGACAATAAGGCTGAAGAAACGTTCACTACAAAAACGTCTGTAGTATTTGACGATTTACAAACTGAAGATACTGCATACTTTAGAGCATACGCTGTTGCTGGCGATGAAATTACTAAAATCACATATCAAATTGATACCGGCGAAGAAGTAGTTATTTCTACTGATAGAAAAGGTAAAGCAACTGAAAGTTGGAAATACTATAAACTTGCTTATGAAGGTAAGTTCTACGTAGATTCTGGCGATATGATGATTGATATCACTTCTCTTGCTGAAGGTAAACACATAATGTCTGTTTACGTATATCAAGAAGACGTGAAAGAATGTATTTATGAAAGCAACTTCAAAGTTGTTAAGAATTCATAAATGGGTGGATGGGGGATTGATTAACTCAATTCCCCTAAATTTTTATGACTATGAAAACGATATTTTTTAATTTTAGAAAAATTTTAATATATATTTTAGCGTGCATAGCCGTAGTTGCTACTGCACTTTTTACAATGACTTTGACGCCAACAACCGTTTCGGCTGCTACTGAAATTATTGAAAACGGAATAATTTTTAATACTGAGTACTCTGATGCTGGCGTTGATATAGATGCTTATTTTCAAATAGGACAAGAAAATCACGACTTAATTAAGGCGGGTAAGCAAGGAACTGATAGTGGCAGTACGTATAAATATACGTACTATGAACTTATAGCAATACGAACGGATTCAATAGAGTGTTATAATTCAACGTTACCACTTGATAGAGATTATAAAAAAGAGTGGAACACAGAAGGCAGTGGTTATATTGAAGATTGTTTAATTAACAACTATAACGTTACTTATGCAAGATTTTCCCTACATAACGATTATAGTGAAAGCAATTCGTTTACGTATAATGGATATTCTGGTGTATTAAATAAAGGTCTTAAATACATTAACCTTTTTCCTAATACAAAATTAGATAAAACTTACTATTATTATTTTATAGTTCAAGAAATAACTAATGAATATTATATAGGTCAATCAAGTGCAGCATTGTCAGGTGTTGGGGCATACGACAGAACGTATGCAACGCTTGTGTGTAAGTCAGATTACGTAGAACTTAATTTATATCAAAATCTAATGTCTGAACTTACCGGCGAAAAGAGTTCAAACGATTATAATTTAACTGCAATTCAAAAGGAAATGGGCATTTATAACGAAACAGGCGTTGCTAATATTGCAGTTAACTATATTAAAATGAAAGGTGCTGACGGCGCTGGAACTAGTTACGCTGATTACGAAGAAGTTCAAGACGTTAAAGTTGTACCTTCAATTTATTTACAAAATAAAAACAAGGTAATGGAACTGATTCTAAATTCATACGGCGCCGAAGGACTATCTTACTTTAACGCAAATTACTACGAGTACGCTTACGATGCAAGCGTTGAGAACTACGTTAAACTGCAGGAAAAAGTTGTTAGAGAAGCCATTGACTTTACTTACGAATATTCTAATCAACAATTTTTTGGAACAATTACGATTGTTTATACTGACTACAGATATCAAGACTTATCGCTACGTATAACAAACAACGATTCTACTAATTTACTAACGTTAGACGTTTTTACAACTAACGTTACCGAGAGCAACGGAACTACTACTTTAACCTGGTCTTATTCTTCAATAGAATCGGAATTATATAATAGATGCAAGTGGCTTTTTGAATTAACTGGCGATAACGTTTCGTTTGCCGGTGCAAAAGACGGCGTTAACGTTAACGTCAATGCTTTGCTTGGCGACAACGAATACGGCTTAACCGTAACGTTTAGCGAAGAAGCCGACCTTTTTGGGCTTAATTTAGTTGCAGTTGCAAATATTGTTCCCGATAAAAATTACACCGTTACGTATTCGTATAAAGAAATTGATGATAATTTAGTGGTAACTGAAAAGACTTCGGCACCATTTACAATGCTAATGTCTGAATTTAAGAAGTTGTACGAAGCAGAAGAACTTTTTGCTACTAGATACCCGGAAGCAATTAACGTTATAATTGCAGCAATAAGCCCGGCTATTCTAAACGGCGAGCCTTATTATACGTATAACACAATAACGTTAAGCGATGACTATGATACTGCAGTTGGCGTTATAGTAGTTAACTACACTGTTAACGCTTTAATACGTGCTAGCGACAATATCGGTTCAGTCGTTACGTATAGAGCAATTAACGGAAATAGTGCGTTCTATAAGCCCGGCGACTTATATTATACTTTGCCAGCAGGCTACAGGTGCGAAAGCGTAAGTTACGGCGATGGTATAAGATTGCAGTCTTTTGACTTGCAGAACTGGAATAAAACAGTTATTGATACTTCAATGGTAACTAACGAACAGCGCAACAGTGGCGCCATTATAGACGTAACGTTTAATTTAAGTGATAAATGGTACGTTGTTATAAATTATCTTGAACGCTATAAAAACACTTGTTTTGCTATTAAAAAAGGGTTCCAAGGGGAAGTTCGTGTTTTAGATTATGGCTATAATCTTGAAACGTTAACAATGAATAAAATAGCACAAATATTAAACAAAGACAATCTTAACATATTAAAAAGTTTAGCAACTGCTAGAACGGTTGTGTTTGATAATAAAATTACTTATACAATTACCGTGCAATACTCTGAAGCAAGTATGATTCAGATAGACTATGACGGAAATAGAAAAGAACTTAAAATACCTATCACAAGTTTTTACGACTGGAAAATACTTAATAATTTAGATTACTCTATCGGTGGACTTAACACTGAAGACGTAACGTACTTTCCATACACAACGCTTGAACAAGGTATGACCCAAGAAGAAAGCGAAAAAATCTTATACGGTTACTTTGCTTCGGCAGTTTTTGAAGAACGTAACGTTGACTTAAATCACTACTTCAGAAACACTACGGGCGATGGATGCGCCGTAATAAATAAGTCAAAAGAAATTAAAGGAAGCGCTTTTTATAAATTCTTAAATAGTGGCGCAAGCAAATTTGCTTTTTCGGCTGGTGGTGCGCTTGTTGGTGGTGTTACCGGTGCGCTTGTTGGAATCGGCTTAAACTACGGCTTACTTGCGTTCTGTGAAGTAACTGATAGTGATAATTGCATTTTATATAGTTATTTCTTCTATTTAGACTGCACGTCAGAAAAGGCTTTTATATCTAACGGTGGCGCTGATGATGCGTACGATGACGATTCAGCAATGGGAAACGCCGGACAAGATTTGCTAGATACGGTAAAAGACTGGGGAATCAATATCGGTAACTGGTTCGTTGAAAAGGTTTGGGGCTGGCTAAAATGGGTTCTTTTAGGCGTTGCTGTAATAGTAATTCTTGCTTTTGCAATAAAACTTATTCTCAAAATCAAATAATATATTTACAATTCCAAATATTAAACACGTAAAATGGGACTTAATGACGTTATTAAAAGGGTTAAAAGCAGTAACAATTCTAATCAATCTGAAGAAGTTACTGCTCCCAAAACAACAACTGAAGATACAAAGTTAAACGTTGCGCCAACTATTTATTATGGGCACCGTTTATTGTCTAAACACGATACTGGCGAAGGCTGGATTTGCGTTAAAACGGACAACGTTATATCGCCAAAGAGAAGAAGTAAAACTAAAAATAAGGTCTACCCAAAAGTTAATGCAAAGTACCGTAAGGAATTTATAAGTCCTTATTTAAGTAACGAACCAGTTTTAATGCTTGAAAATAAGCATCCTGAATACACCGAAAAACAAAAAGAATATCAATCAAGGGTGTATTCAATCAATGATATACGGCGCCGAACTGAAGACGTTTATAGGGCTAAAAAAGGACGTGGGTTTGCACGTTATACCTGGGTAAACGAGTTTATGCGCTGTAAAAACGGTATGCTTTATTATTTAATTCCTTTAATATCGTTTTTAGTGGCTTTTATGATTAACTGGTTCTACGTAGATTTTTTAGCAAATGCAATAGTTGCAAGCGTTGCTATGTGCATCTTATTGCCGTTTTGGAAGACGTTGACAAAAAAAGATATGCGTTTAGTAGTTAGAATTTTAACGTTACTGCTGCTGATAGTTATCGGCGCCGCAGCGTTGATACTGCTTACTCAACTAGATGCCTTGCAAGCATTTTATGCAAAAATTGACTGGTGGTTCACGCTAAAGTTATTCTTTTTAATAATAAATATCTACTACTTTGCTTCTTTCTACGTGCTTTTCGGAATCGCCTATGCGCAAGATTGCGCCATATCACGCCAGCACGCCAGGGTTATGGCTGGTGAACCGGGTTCGGGCAAAACGTCAAGAGCCGTTCACGAAGGTTATATGATGGCAGTTCGCCAGTGGAATCTACTTAAATTTGAGTTCTGGATGATGCACTCTCAACGTGATGATATCTATGCTTCAGGCGATAAACTTAAAATTTTACATTACAAAAAACTTGAAGAAAGCGTAAATTTTTACAATGAACACCCTGACAAAATTCCGTGTTTATGGTCTACGTTCACTATAACTGACTATACCGGAAGAACGTCTTACGATATCACTATAGACCATATAAGAGCAATAGAGCCTTTGCCACAGTTCCCGGTTATCGTTTTTGACGAACTTGGCGCAGTGCTTAAAAACGAATTTTCAAACACAAAGGCTACTTGGTATGACGTTAGCGACTTCGCACGCTTGATACGTCACTGGTATGAAGGCTTTTTTTATGGTTGTGAGCAAGACTACAACAATATTTATATTGACTTTCGCCGGGTTGTCGGCGAAAACGTTCTAATTTCGTGTACCGAGTGGGTACATAAGCCGGTAATGCTTAATTTTATATACGAAACGTTAAAATATTTTAAGTTTGATAATCTTGATAAAAAAATTAAAAGCCAAAGACGTTACGCTAAATTTTTAAGTAAGTTAGAAAAATTCGTTAAGTCCATAGGTTTTCGTAAGCAGTATTACAAGTCAATATGCAACGTGCAAACAAATGCAACCGTTAGCGAAAAAAACGATAAATTTGAAAAAATCGTTCGCCCAGGAACTAAAGTTAGAATTATGCCGGCAATGTTAAGCGCTGACTATGATGAAAGACAGTATTTCTTTACTAACCCTTCTATCTTTGATAAAAGCATTAAGTATGAAGAAAAACGGTCTAAAACTCAAATAAATTTAGACTACGACCGTCAATACGTTTCAAAAACTGAAAAAACTGAAGAAAAAAGAAATTCCCAAAACGAGCAGATTGAAACGTTGCTCAAAGAAGACTGGAATTACAATAAAAACTCAAAAAAGTAGTTTATTTTACTACTAAAGATAATGCAAAAATGAAAGTGTAACCTACGCTGGCACACACTTTTGACAGAAAGACACCAAAAAATGATGTAAAAATTTGTGCTTTTTTATATTTCTGGGCAACAATGTTGCCCGGACATAAAAAGCCAAATTTCATCATTTTTTGAAAGGGCGCAAAAAGGGGGATTTGCCGATATTTAACCTAAAAGGTTATATATAAGATAAAATCCGATTTACTATAGAAATATTTTTTCGCTTGTCGGAAAAATATTTCTCGCACTTAAAAATATACAACTACGGCGTGGATGCACGTGCGAAAAGGGGGTAAAAAATGAAAAATCAAGTCATAATTTGCGATTTAAGCGTTCTAAATGGGCGTTTTAAGTACGTAAAAAATGCAATGCTTCTTCTTAACGTGCTAATTAACTGCTGTACACTTTCCACTAACCTGCTTGAAATGAATCGCCAAGATATGATTGAAGCGCTTTCAGATGGCGCAGAACACGAATACACGGACAAAAGCATTAAAATGTGGCTAACGTTACTTGCAAAGAACGGCGCTATTAAATACCGTATGGGCAAATACAATTATAAAATAATGCTCAATCCACGTTACGTTTTTAACGGAACTCAAGAGGCTTTTGATAAGGCGCTTGAAACGTGGAATAAATTCAAATCTGACGTTGATTTTGTGGACTAGGGGGAAGATATGAGATACTATAACGTTTATCTTAAGGAAAAATATTTACAAACATACCAATTAAACATAGGTCAAACCAAGGTTTTTGACGCTTACAAAAAGATTTTGGCGGCGAGTATTGAAAGAACGTCGTTAAATAACTACGTAGTTATAGTTATTTATAAGCAAGACCGAGTTGTGAACGAACGTTGCACGTCTATGACGTCAGCGTTTGACTTGATTAAATCATTATACGCAAGCGAAGACGTATAAGTTTTCGCTTAAAATTGAAAATTCAGAACAAATCACAGTATTAAGTGAATTGTTCGTTTTTTCGTAATACAAAAAAATAAAGCCTCGTGGTCGTTCCGTTTTAACCAGCGAGATGCAGAAAAAAACAACTAGGTTCCGGTCAGAGTATCGCCGGCACGAACGGACTTGACAAAGGGTGCTAAAGACGTACAAATGTAGTCCTTCTGATATTTATCGGAAGTAAAAGAACCAACGTTGTTTTGCGTTGTAAAATAACTAAAAGGCTTTATACGTTTCGCCAACGTATATTAGGGTAGCCCGCCGAAAAGTTGTGTGCGAAGGGGACGGGGAATCGCACGTTTTATTTTTTTTAATCAACTTGACGGATAAGGCGTCGTCTGCCCTTTTGCAGCCGTCTAATCAAAAATGGATGCTTCTAAATGCTTTTCCTTAAACTTTAATAATTGTTATTCCTGGTTAAATTAAAAAATTTTGGTGGTGGCGGCGAGTGTTGAATTGTTGGAAAAGCGAACCTACCCCTTGCCTACGCTTTTTCAATCAAATCAATACTCTTTAATACATATGCGCTTGCGTAGTCAAGCACCTAAAATGGTGAAGTCTACCTAAAAATAATCACTGAAAAAAAGTTATAAACGCCGGCATTGTTTATTGAGTGACTTTTTAATTTGGCCACTAACAAATTTTAAGTAAAAGTCACTAATAAATAAAAAATGGCGCTGCAACGTTGCGCCGAACACAAGTATTAAATTTATGGCGTATAAATTTACCATAAAAAATTTTGTAAAAAACACGGGATAAAAGGGTAGTTTTTATTCTACAAAAATTACTTAAAAAATTCAAAATCGTAGGTTTTATCGCACATTTTGAAAACGGAAGGGGGGTTCGAATCCCGTAGGGGTCACCAAACAAAGTAAAGACGAACCCGTTTCCTTTAGGAGACGGGTTCGCCTTTGTTTTTAGACTGAAAAAGTAGATAAAATCAATTAAAATAGGCACTTTCATAGTTTGAGAGTGTCTGTTTTTCGTTTATATATAGATATAATTGAATTTTTTGGAAAAATATGGTAAAATAATATTAAACTATACAAAAGAAAGAGGAGAATTATAATGGGTGAATCTTTACAAAAGATATTGGGTATAAATACATCTTTTTCCGATATTAACTATAAAGGGTTGTCAAATGATATTTTTGGTTCTATGACTTCTTTTATGGATTACGATGCTGTTTTAATAGACACAAGTTATATTGCTGATGGCTATGAGGCAGACAAACAATCTCCTTTTGAAGGAAGACGATTGCTTTCTAAAGATTCATCTGCTAAAATTAAGAGAGATTTTTATAGAACAAAAAATCAAATTATTGAGCTGTTAAAACAAGGTAAAAACGTATTTGTTTTAATGGCAACGAATCCTAAATGTTTTATTCACACGGGAAAAACTGAGTATAGCGGAACGGGTAGAAATGCAAGAGGGACGAATATTGTTGAAATATTTGATGTCTTTTCTTTTTTACCTATAGAAATAAAGCCAACTCTTGTCACAGGAGAGAAATTTAATATTGTCTGTAA
>JAZLBK010000132.1:0-14250 GCA_045613665.1 Christensenellaceae bacterium
TATTATATAAATATAATATTGAGCTTTATCAGTTATCAAAAAATTCACTTTCTATGATGGGCACAAAAGTAGACTTATTAGGAGGGTTTTTTATGAAAAAATCTTATTTAACTCCGTCAATCTTGGTTGTTGAATATAATCAAGTTGACATTGTAACCGCTTCAATTACAGAATACGATTATACTAAGGCGGATAGGTGGATTAAGCTTGACTGGCTTGATTTAGGCAACTAAGGAGGGGTTTTATGAGTAAAGTTAAATCTAATCTTATAAAACTTTTTTCGTGCTTATTTGCCGTTTGTGCTGCTTTCGCAATAGCAACTATGCCTAAGGCGGACGTTGTTGATGCTGCCGTTTCTGGTTCAAAATTCCAAGTAACCGGCACTTCTATTCGTAAGGTAGACCAAGATGAGTTAACCGGTCTTCGTTTCAACGTTTCTGTTGGTGACGGTTGGATTGAAAACAAAGGTGCGGAAAAGTATTCGTTTGGTGTGTTAATTGCTCCTACTGAAACTGGAAGTAATTTTGACAAAAATAGCAAATTGTCTGTAAACAAAGAGGCAATGGATGCTGACGATATTATTTTCAGTCAAAATCAATCTTACACCGAAGGTTTTGAATATTCGGCGTCAGTAGTATTTGATAAAGCGTCTGTTGCAGAAAGGCTTGAAGAATTAACGGGTGAAGTACCAAGTGAAGAACTTGTTAACCAAATGCTTGAAAGACTTATCAAAACTTCTTTCACGGCTGTTCCATATGCAATTTGTGACGGTAAAGTTAGTTATGCTACCCCGTATGCTGTAAGCATGTATGAAACTGCTGCAATGGTTTACGCGCTTGACGATGCTAACTTTAATGAATTAGCAATGTCTTACCTTGGCGTTAATCAATCGGCAGACCAAACTGCATACGTTTCGGCTGAAACTGAAAACAAGGTAGTAGTTGATAGTGCAGAAGGTTATCAAGCAAATAATGAAACTATTATTTTCACTGGTGCTGGTGACTTTTTAGCCCTTGGTGAAGATTATACTATTGACGAAAACGGCAATATCGTTTTAACCGCACTTAAAGAAAGCGCAACGGTTGAAACCGTTTACGTTATTGACGGCAACAAGATAAACACCGTTGAACTTACTTACGTTGATAAAGTTCTTAATACAACCGAAGAAGTTCAAAACTACTTTGATGCTGACACTTGGGAGGATACCGACGCAAGAATTGTTGATGGTGCTTACGTAAACTCTTACTCGGCAGTTCTTGCTAATGACGTTGATATGGCAGGTATTACCATTGAAAACAAAAATACGGGCGTTGAATTCGGCGGTTATTTTGACGGGCGTGGTCACCTTATTAAAAACTTAACTATTGATATTTCTAAAGTGGTTGATGATACTAACGGCGGTCTTTTAGGTAAAGAAACTCTTGAAGGTTCCGTATTTAAGAACGTGGCCCTTTACGACCTAACTTCAGTTAACCAACGTAGAGATATGGGTATTTTAACCTATAAGAGCAGAAGTACGGTTGATAATATTTACATTAAATACACTGAAAGTTCAGTGCCTTCCATAGTTATTTGCAGTCAAACAAGCGCTGCTACTTTTAGTAACAGTGTTATCGAATATCCGTATAACGAAGACTTTAACTTTGAAACTTATAGAACTAAGTATATCGGTGCATACGGTGGCGCAGCGCCATTTGCAACTCAATCGAGCCATGTATGGAACGCTGAGTGTGAGAACGTAACCGTAATTAGCCAAACGCCGATAGGTTACTATTCAGCAAATTCTGCGGGTATTGACGTAAAATATAACAGTAGTGGCAATATTAGTTGGGGTACTTTCTACGTTTACGGTGAAAACGAAACTGCCGTTTGGTACGATTTCAAATATTTCCACGAAGATACTCCAATTGAAGGTAAGGACCCGATTCCTGGTCTTGGCATTGCTGCTGGTGAGGCAACCGTTCAAAACACTAAACTCGAAGATAATGATACAGGTAAAACTCGTATTAAGTATGGCGTTAAACGTTATGACAGCATTGAAAAAGCGCTTGACGATAATGACGCGCTTGTAAAATCTATTTACGATTACTTTGACCTTAAATTTGATAGCATTATTGAAGATACCGTTATTACTGCTAACGGCGTAGAAGTTGAAGATTCAATCTCTCTTCAAGTTAATGGCACTGCTGAAATCGGCGTAACATACGGCGGTGTTTCGGCTACTGAAATTACTTTTGCTGGTTACGATGGATACGCTACGTTAGACGGTAATACTCTTACCGCTACCGAAGTGGGCTCGTTTGACCTTACCGTATCTTACGTAGTAAAAGGCGTTAAACACGTTAAAGTTGTTAGTGTAATTATCACTGCTGCTGAAACTACCGTTGATGACGCTCGTGATTATGACGCGTCTATCGGCACGCTCTTTGCTACTGAATTAAACGGCAAGAAAGTTGTCGGTGTAATGCTTGGTGAAACTGCACTTGATGAAGGCGTTGGTTACACTGTTGACGATAACGGTTATTTACAAACTATAACTGCCGTTCCTTACAGAGTAAACGGCGATAATAGAGTATTTGAAATTACCGTTATGACCGAGGGTGGCACTTACATCTTTACTAACGTAAATTACTGGACCAGAATTATTGACGATGCTAATGAACTTAAATTAGCGCTTGATATTGACTATGCGTCTACTGAAACGGTAAACGGAAACGGTATCGTTTACAATAACGGTTACGTTTACAACGCAGGTCTTTACAAAATAGCTGATGGCGCAAATGCTATCGATATGAGCGCTACCACAATGGAGTATTCTTCGCTTGAAACTACTGTAACTAACATTCAAAAAGGTGATGGTTTCGTAGGTTACTTTGATGGTAACGGTCGCGCAATTGATAAATTTGCCCCAGAAGCACACGGTATGTTTGGCGTTATTTCGTCTTACAACTCTGGCCTTAACGTAGGTGCAACTATTAAAAACGTTGCGTTTACTAACGTTACTTTAACCGGTGACGGTAGCACTATTAAACCGCTTCTTTTCTCTTATACTAATAAATCAGAAAAAAATCAACACAATATTGAAAATATTTACGTAACTTTTGCTGATAGTTCGGCTGATATGAACGGCCTTGCAAACAGAATTTACGGCAACGTAAATACAAACAACGTTTATATCGTAAGTAACACCGTTATTAGTGAAGTTAGAGAAGACTTCAAACCGTATTATAGAGATATTGATAACAACTCTATCGGCTTAGTTGAGGGTAAACAATACTACAACTCGTTAAGATTTGGTAATAACTTTAAAAACAACTATACTTCTACTTTAATGGTAGATATTCGTTTCTTTGAAAGCGTTGATGAAGTTGACAAGTTGCAAAATATAATAGTAGCGTCTAACGCGCCTATCGCTAAATTTAACGACTACGGCTATGCTACCTATAATTACACTAAAACCAGTTCAGCAAGTACGGTATCTTTTTTGGCTAACCACGCTTACAAAGGCGAGCACGAATCTGGTACGTCAAAAAAGACTACAAGAGCAAAAGCCTACGGTTACGCTGGTAACGAAACGCAAGGTAACTACCCAGTTATAAACGATTTTGCTAAGTATATAAAAGCAGAACTTACTGGTAACGCAACGAATTACAGTGCGTTTACTCAGTTACAGGCTTTATATTGTTGCCCGAATTGTTATGCCGGCACGTATGGAACCGTTTGCCCTGCTGGTTGTGTTGACGGTGAAGGCGCTCCTCTTGCTGCTACTCAAGTTATCGTAAAGAGCACGAAAAATAATATTTCTTATACTCAAGGTGCTAATACTTCGAGTTTTGGTAACACTCACGCAAGCCCTGTATTATACTCGTTTATTTTCCACGACTTAACTAACAAGGCAGATGCATTATGGAGTACAGATAACTCTATCGTTATATTCGAAGGCGTTAGCCGTTACGATAGCGTTGAGGTTATGAAGGCTAAATACCAGGCTGATGAACTTAGTTACTCTTCGTTTACTGGCGAAAGCGGAAACGGTATGTGGGACGTAACCGATGACGGCGAACTCGTTTGGGTTGGCGGTAGAACTACTGCTTAAAACTAAATAAATAAAAAAGACGGAAAATTTTCTGTCTTTTTTTATTGAAGTGGTATTGAAATAATTGTAAACTTGCTTGCAAGGGTTTACAATTATTGAAAATATAAATTATAAGCAAAAAAAATCACTTTGGCGATAGCCAAAATATATCTTTTACGATAGTAAAAATATCACTAAAAAAGAGCCAAACGGCTCTTTTTTAATATTCAAACGTTGCCTTAAATACGGCTTTATCATTTAATCGCCCTTCAACGTAAACGCCGTTTTTAAGTTGTTTTTTATAAATTTTAATTTGGTTACCAAAATAGGTTTGAGAAATAAAGTGTATTTCAAATCCCTTAAAGTTATAATTTACAAATTCCTTAGGCGTAAACACGTTAAGCGCCATTTTTGCGTAGGAAACGTTGTTAACGTGCCCGTTACAGTCAATATCGCAATACTTAGCGGTATGCTCAAACATTAGGTCGCAATCTTTAACTTCTACGCTGTATTTATTAAATTCACCGGCGTTTGAACGCGTTTCTATATGAACTAAGTCGCTTGGGTAAACTAATGACGAAACCTTTCTAAGCCTACCCGTAGTCCAGTCAAGCACGCACCACTCACTACTACCAAAAACATTACCGCTTGGACCTGATAATTTATAATCTCTTAAAAATCTATAAGCGGTGGGTAGTATCGGCCAAGTTTGAGTATTTATCACGTCACCTTCGCGGATAGTTCCATTTAATCTAAATCTAATTTTAGAAAGAACCCAAAAGGCGTTAGAACTTTGTTTAAGGGCGGTAAAACTCATACCCATTTGGGTTGCGTGCGCGGTAGCAAGGTCTTGAAAAATATTGAGTATCGCGTCGTATCTTATATTTTCGTTAACGTCAACTTTCGACGACGTTATTTCTTCAATTTTACTGTAATCAGCCTTCATATAAACTCACCTTTATAAATTATCTCTATATTCTCTTGGGGAGCAACCCACCGTCTTTTTGAAAAGTTTTGAAAAGTAGGACGCGTCGTAAAACCCAACTTTTTCCATAACGTCACTTATCGGTAATAAAGTGGTTTCAAGTAGTTTTTTGGCTACTTCAATGCGTTTAATTGATATATATTTTATAGGCGTGTAGCCCGTTTTTTGCTTAAACTTAATTATAAAGTGATTGGGCGAACAATTGTATTTTTCAGCAAGCGCGCTTAAATTTAGTTGTTCTGTTAAGTTAGCGTCAATATACAAAATGGCGCTATCAATACCCGATACCCTTTCGCTTTCTATAAACGGCTTAATTTCACCTTTAAGTAGGTATACGAGTTCGCAAATTTTAGCCGAAGTTAGTAGCGACCTATTAGGCTCTAACCCATTACCGTCACTAATAATTTGTTTAATTAGTTTTACGGCGCGCGCTTTACTTTGAAGAACTATTTTTAACGGTTGCTTGTAATTACCAAAAAGGTCTTTACCGCCAAGTTTTACGCTAAACTGTATATAGGTAATTTTACTTGATACTGCGTTAGCCCTTAAAACGTGGTTTATAAGCGGTGGAATAAACAGCATTTCGCCAGCCTTAACGCGCATTGTTTCGCCGTTGCTATCAACTACTATTTCGCCCTTTTCTATTAGATATAACTTGTTGTATATAGTGAACTCGTCGCTCAATTTCCATAAACTATTAAGTGTTTGTGAGTTGCCAAAGTTGTAGCAACATAAAAGGTTGGAATTCATAAGAAAATTTTAACATTTATTTTAGTAATTGTAAATAATACGAGTGAAAAAATACAAATTTAATTTATTTATTACAAATTAAAAAACTTGTAAGATATAAAATTATGTGTTAAAATTATCTTATATGAAAAAACTACTTGCCTTTTTACTAACTTTAACTATTATAATTTTTGCACCTGCTTGCAAAGAGATGGACGCTATTACCGTTTACGCGCCTGACGGTGCGCCCGCGCTTTCACTTGTAAACGCCATTGAAAACACAACGGAATTCGATTATAAAATCGTTGGGGTGGACGTTATTCAAACGGTTGTATCCGGCGAAAAAAAGGCGGATATTTGCATACTTCCTATAAATTTAGCAAGTAAAATTATCGGTGATGGTAAGGACTATAAAATGCTTGGCGTTATTACGCACGGTAATTTTTACTTTGCGTCAAAAAACAACGAGCAAATAAATAGGCAAACTATCGTCAATTTAATAGGTAAAACGATTGGGGTTGTGCAACTTCAAAGCATTGCTGGGCTTACGCTTAAAGCCAGCCTTTCTGCGCTTTGTTTACCGTATAACGAATTAACGGGTGGCGCACAAAAATCTCAAACGGCAATAAATTTACTACCTATAACCCCAAACGAAATAGGCACGGCGGAGGTTGACGTGTATTTAGCCCCCTCCCCCGCGGTTGACGTTAAAGCCAAAGCACTTAATTTAAGCGTTGTGGGTAGCCTTAGTGAACTTTACGGCGAAAAGGGGTTTCCGCAAGCGATTATAGTTTGCAAAAACACCGTTTTAGAAAATAATTTGACTGCCGTTAAAAACCTTATCTCTAAGATAAAAGGCGTAGAAAGTTACCTTTTAGAAAAAGAAGTTAGCGATATTTGTAGCGTTATAAACAGCCGTTTAGAAAGTGGGCTTTCGCCGTCGTTTAACGTAAACAATTTAACTCAAAATTCTATAAAAAATTCTTCCATTAACTTCGTTGCGGTTAAGGACTGCAAGGCGCAAGTTGAAGAGTTTATAACTAAAATACAAGCCGTTTCGCAAGGGGCTGTAAACGCCTTATCTAACGACTTTTATTACCTTGAAAATCTATGAAAAAAAGCGTTAAAAACAACCTATTATGCCTTTTAGGTGGCTTTTTAGTGGCAATAATTGTTTACGTTATTGCCTATTTTTGGTGCGCTAACGAATTTATAGTGCCAAACCCCTTAAAAGTTATTGAAAAAACGGCAATAACGCTAATATCGGCTACCTTTTATAAGGCGCTTATAGGAACTTTGTTCAGGGTTTTAATAGGCTTTATTTTATCGCTAATTTTTGCTGTTATATTTTCAGTTTTAGCATACTTGTTTGAAGTGTTTTCTAAACTGTTTAGCGTTATAGTTGCAATTTTGCGTTCACTGCCAGTTCTTGCAGTTTTACTTATAGTTTTAACTGCCGTAAACCGTAGTTTTGCGCCCGTTTTAGTATGTTTTTTATCGCTGTTTCCTATACTTTATACTGCGTTTTTAACGGCGTTAAAGGGTGTTTCAAACGAACTTAAAGAGATGTGTTATCTTTATAAAGTGCCTGTAAAAAAGCAGGTTAAATACCTATATATACCTAAAATTTTGCCTAAAATTTTGCTTGACGGTGCAGGCGCAATTTCCTTTGGTATTAAACTTACCGTGTCGGCTGAAATACTTGCAAACGTATACGGTAGCGTGGGCGGATTTATGCAAGAAGCGTCACTTTATTTATTAACCGCTGAACTTTTTGCGCTTACTTTTATAGTGTGTTTAATAGGCATTTTAGTTGAGTTTATAGGTAAAATTTTATCTGAAAAGGCGGAGAAAAAACTGTTATGAAGATTGAAAATTTGACCGTTTCGTATGGTAATAACGTCGTTCTCAACGGCTTTTCAGCCACCTTTAATATGGGTGAAATTACTTGCGTTTTAGGGCGTTCCGGCGTGGGAAAAACAACGTTGCTTAGGTATATTGCAGGGCTTTTAGATAAAAAACCGCAAGGGGATAACGCCGTTTCAATGGTGTTTCAAGAACCGCGCTTACTTGAAAATTTAACGGTAAAAGAAAACCTTTTATTTGCAGGCGCACGTGAAAAAGATATTGAGTTTGCGCTTAAAGAAAGTGGGCTTACGCATAAAGAAAACGTTTTAGTAACTAAACTTTCGGGCGGGGAAAAACAAAGGGTAAATTTCTTGCGCGCGCTACTTAATAAAAGTGAAGTTATGCTTTTAGACGAGCCTTTTTCTTCACTTGATTTAGCAACTAAAATTCCACTTTTAGAAAGTTTTTGCAACTTGATAAAAACTACGAAAAAAACGGCGATTTTAGTCACGCATGACCTTGAAGAAGCATTTGTTTTAGCCGATAGAATTTTGGTTTTAAGCGGTGGTAAAATTACGCTTGACGTTGCCTTAAAAGGCGTTCCACCAAGAAAATACGGCGAAAGTTATAATGAAAAGCAGTTGATTTTAACTGAACTATTAAAGCCACAGGTATAGTTTTTATAAAATCGTTTAGTATAAAATATTTGTTCGTATGGCTTAAAACGCTTGTAAAAAAATAAGTTGTGTGCTATACTTATTACAAATATATATTTGTAATTCGGGATTTCTGTTACTGACGGATAATTATGGTTTACCATAGTGGAGCAGAAATTGTAACAATCGTTTGATTGAGCCGACCGTCTGGGCGTACTTCCTAATTGTTGTAGGATAGTTACGCCTTGTTTTATTTTAAGGAGATTTATATGAAAAAAGTTGCAATTATTATGGGTAGTGATAGCGATTTACCTATCGTTCAAAAAGGGGTGGACGTTTTGAAGAGTTTCGGCGTGCCGTATGAAGTTCACGTTTACTCGGCACACAGAACGCCTGACGAGGCTGGCGCTTTTGCAAGTAGCGCGGAAGAAAACGGCTTTGGCGTTTTGATTGCCGCTGCGGGTATGGCGGCGCACCTTGCAGGCGCAATAGCAGCGAGAACCACTCTCCCAGTTATAGGTATTCCTTGTAAATCGTCCGCACTCGACGGGATTGACGCGCTTTTATCAACCGTACAAATGCCGTCTGGCGTTCCCGTTGCAACGGTTGCTATCAACGGCGCTCAAAATGCGGCGCTTTTAGCAGTTCAAATACTTGCTTTATCTAACGGCGAACTTGCAAAACAACTTAAAGACAAAAAAGAAAGCGACAGAGTTAAGGCGCTTGAAAAAGACGCTAAGATTTCGGCTGAAATATAAAAAATCTTAATTCTAAGGAGAATTATTTATGGAAAAAAATCTTGTTTACACTGGTAAAACCAAAAACGTTTACGCACTTGACAACGGCAACTACATGCTTAAATTCAAAGACGATTGCACGGGTAAAGACGGGGTGTTCGACCCAGGTGAAAACTCGGTTGGCTTGACTATCGACGGCGTTGGTGACGTTAACCTTCGTATGTCTATTTATTTCTTTGAAAAAGTTAACGAGGCTGGTATCAAAACGCATTACGTTTCGGCTGACCTTAAAAATACTACGATGGAAGTTCTCCCTGCTAAACCTTTCGGCAAGGGCTTAGAAGTTATTTGCCGTTACAAAGCGGTTGGTAGTTTCCTTCGTCGTTACAGCGATTATATCGAAGAGGGCGCAGACCTTCCCGCTTACGTTGAAACTACTTTCAAAAATGACGAAAAGGGCGACCCACTCGTTACCAAAGACGGACTTATCGCGCTTGGCGTTATGACTGACAAGCAGTATGAAGACGTTAAGGTGATGACTCAAAAAATTACCAAAATCGTTGCCGACGACCTTAAAGAAAAGGGCTTAGTGTTATACGATATTAAGTTTGAGTTCGGTTACGATAAAGACGGTTCGGTTATGCTTATTGACGAAATTGCGTCAGGCAATATGAGAGTGTATAAAGACGGGGCTTATATCGACCCGATGACGCTTTCTAAACTCTTTTTTGAAAACTAATAAATTTTAGGAGAATTATTTTATGGGAGGCTTTTTCGGGGCGGTTGGTAAGACGGACGTAATATCCAGCGTTTTCTACGCGATTGACTACCACTCGCATCTTGGACCTAAGCGCGGTGGCATTGCTGCGTATAACCAAAAAGACGGGCTTCAAAGGGAAATACATAACATAGAAAATTCCCCTTTTAGAACTAAGTTTGCCGATATTTTTGACGAAATGTACGGAAATTCGGCAATCGGTTGTATTAGCGATAGCGACCCACAACCGTTACTTATACGCTCAAAACTCGGCAAGTTCGCTATCTGTATTATCGGCAAAGTGAACAACGCCGAAGAACTTATAAACGAATATTTTGATAATTACGGCGGGCATTTCGATACCCTTTCCGGTAGCAAGGTTAATCTTACCGCACTCGTTACGGCGCTTATTAACCATAAAGACAATTTCGTTGACGGTATTAAGTTTGCGCAAGACGTTATTGACGGCTCTTTGTCAATCTTAATTTTGAAAGACGGCGGTAACATTATCACCGCAAGAGATAAGTTTGGTAGAATTCCCGTTATAATCGGCAAGGGAGAGGACGGGTATTGCGTAACCTTTGAGTCTTTCGCGGCGAACAAGGTGGGATATAGGGTTGAAAGAGATTTAGGCCCCGGTGAAATCGTTGAAATTTCACCTGACGGCGTTACCGTACTTTCTAAGCCACTTGAAGAAATGAAGATTTGTTCTTTCCTTTGGACTTATTACGGGTATCCCGCGTCGGAATACGAAAAGGTTAGCGTTGAATACTCGCGTTATAAAAACGGCGAAATTCTTGCAAGAGATGAGATTGACGAGATTAAAAAATACGATATAGACTACGTTGCCGGCGTTCCCGACTCGGGAACTCCCCACGCGATAGGTTACTCAAAAGAAAGCGGTATCCCATTTGCAAGACCTTTCGTTAAATACACGCCTACTTGGTCGAGAAGTTTTACTCCGTCTAAGCAGTCCGAAAGAAACAAAGTTGCAAAAGCGAAAGTTCTTCCCGTACACGAGTTTATCGAGGGTAAGAATTTGCTTTTCGTTGACGATAGTATCGTTAGGGGAACTCAACTTAAAGGCACGGTGGATTTCTTGTATGAAAACGGTGCGAAAGAAGTTCATATCCGTTCGGCTTGTCCACCTATTTTTTACAGTTGTAAATACCTTAACTTTACACGTTCAACCAGCGAAATGGAACTTATCGCGAGAAGCGTTATCGTTGAACTTGAAGGCGAAAGCGGTCTTAATTTTATTGAAGAGTATGCCGACGGTAAGACCGAAAGAGGTAAAAATTTAAGAAAAGCGCTCGCTGAAAAATTCCATTGCAAAACGCTTGACTTCCAGTCGCTTGAAGGTTTGCAAGAGTCTATCGGTATAGATAAATGCAAACTTTGTACTTATTGCTGGAACGGTAAAAATTAGTTTTTAAGGGTTTATAAACGGCGTTATACTGCGTTTCTGCTTTGTTTACGGACTTCGATGACCAAAAAGGTCAATCTCACCCCGCAAACTTCGCGAGCCTTGTCTAACTTGTTTCTAACCCCTTAAAATAGTAATGGGTTTATAAACGGCGTTAAACTTTGTTACTGCGACTTTTTACCCCCTCAATAACCAACAAGGTTAATTTCGGCGGTAAAAAATCTTGTGCCTCGTTTAACTTGTTTCTAACCCCTTAATGAGTTTACATAAACTTTTCGTTAAAAGTTCAATAAAAAAACAAAACTAAAATATATTTTGGAGATTATTATGCACGATAAATCAAAGTCAGAAAGTTACGCAAAAGCAGGCGTAGACATTACCGCTGGTTACAAAGCGGTTGAACTTATGAAAAAACACATTGCAAGAACGGTTGTAAACACCAAGGCCGACGATATCGGTGGTTTTGGCGGTTTGTTTCCGCTTGACCTTACCGGTTACAAAAACCCCATACTCGTTTCGGGAACTGACGGCGTAGGCACCAAACTTAAAATTGCCTTTTTAATGGACAAGCACAACACCGTTGGTATCGACTGCGTTGCAATGTGCGTTAACGACGTTATTTGTTGCGGAGCAAAACCGCTTTTCTTCCTTGACTACATTGCTTGCGGTAAAAACTTTCCTGAAAAAATCGCGTCTATCGTAGAAGGCGTTGCCGAAGGTTGCGTTCAATCGGGCAGTGAACTTATCGGTGGCGAAACGGCTGAAATGCCCGGTTTTTATCCTATTGACGAATACGATTTAGCAGGTTTTTCAGTTGGTATAGTAGACAGAGCCAAAGTTATTGACAAAAACTCAATGAAAGAAGGCGACGTTATGATTGCAATTCCGTCGTCTGGCGTGCACTCTAACGGTTTCTCGCTTGTAAGAAAGGTTTTTGACGTTGAGAATTGCGACCTTAAAGCGCCTATTGAAGAACTTTCAGGCAAATCGCTTGGCGAAACGTTACTCACACCAACTAAAATTTACGTTAAGCCTATGCTTGCCGTTTTTGACGAGGTTAACGTTAAAGGCGTTTCGCATATTACGGGCGGTGGTTTCTATGAAAATATGCCACGTTCAATAAAGAAAGGTTTAAGCGTTAAAATAAACAAGGCTGACGTTAGAATTCTTCCTATCTTCAAACTTTTACAAAAGGTTGGCGGTATCGACGAAAGAGATATGTTCAACACCTTTAATATGGGTGTAGGTATGACGGTTATCGTGGATAAAAACGACGTTCAAAAAACGCTTGATATCTTAAAGGCGCACGGGGAAGACGCTTACGTTTTAGGCGAGATTGTAAAGGGCGACGAGGGCGTTATCTTATGCTAAACAAAAAGACGAAAATCGCCGTTTTCGTTTCGGGTGGCGGAACTAATCTTCAAGCCATACTTGAAAGTGAAAAAAGGGGTGAAATACCCGACGGCGAGATTTCTCTCGTAATATCAAACAACCCGTCGGCTTACGCGCTTGAAAGGGCTAAAAACTTCGGCGTGAAAGCCTACTGCGTTGATAAATCAGTTTATAAAACCATTGAAGAAAGAGAAAAAAAGACGGTTGAAATTTTAGAAGAAAACGGAATTGAACTTATAGTTTTAGCCGGCTATTTGTCAATTCTTTCTCAAAATTTCACTAAAAAATACGAGGGTAGAATTATCAACGTTCACCCCTCGCTTATACCTTCCTTTTGCGGAAAAGGTTATTATGGGCTTAAAGTTCACGAAGAGGCGCTTAAATACGGCGTTAAAGTTACTGGTGCTACCGTACATTTCGTGAACGAAATTCCTGACGGGGGCAAAATTATAATGCAAAAAGCCGTTTATATTGAAGACGGTGACACCCCCGAAGTTTTACAAAAACGCGTTATGCGTGAGGCGGAGTGGATTATTCTTCCAGTTTCCGTTCAAAAAATTGCTAAATTATTAAAGGAGAAAGTATGACTTATCAAACCTTGTCAATGAAAGATAGAATTTTCGGCAACCCGTACGTTGGTAGGGGTATAGTTATAGGAAAATCACAAGACGGACAAAAAGCGGTGTTTGCTTACTTTATAATGGGTAGAAGTGAAAACAGTAAAAACAGAGTTTTCGTAGAAAATGGTGACGAAATTACCATTTATCCTTACGACCCAAGTAAGGTGGAAGACCCGTCGCTTATAATCTATTCGCCAGTAAAAAAGGTCGGCGGTGACTTAATAGTAACCAACGGCGACCAAACTGATACGGTTGAACAGTTTCTTAAAGACGGCAAGTGTTTTACTCTTGCGTTAAGAACGAGAAAGTTCGAGCCTGACGCGCCCAACTTCACGCCGAGAATTAGCGGTATTTTGCATTTAGACGGTGAGTTTAGATACGAAATGTCAATTCTTAAAAGCGCTGACGAAAAGGGTTCTGCTTGCAATCGCTACTTTTACGAATACGAGCCTATTGACGGCGTAGGTCACTTTATTCATACCTACGTAACCGACGGAAATCCTCTTCCTACCTTCATGGGCGAGCCTGAAAGAGTTATAATTCCAAACGATATAGACGAGTTTGCAAGCGAGATTTGGAACAATCTTGACAGTAGCAATAAAATTGCTCTTCACGTTAGGTATATCGACCTTAAAACGAGCGAAGTTGAAAGTGTGACGTACAACGTTCACAAAACCGAATAAGGAGATAGGCTATGAAAGACTTAGCGTTAAAATACGGTTGTAACCCCAACCAAAAACCATCTAAAATTTATATGGAAAACGGTGCCGACTTACCTATTGAAGTGTTAAACGGCAACCCCGGTTATATTAACTTTTTAGACGCGTTTAACTCGTGGCAACTCGTTAAAGAACTTAAAATTGCAACGGGTATGGCGTGCGCGTCAAGTTTCAAACACGTTTCGCCAACTTCTGCGGCGGTTGGCAAAAAACTTTCGCCTGAACTTAAAAAGTCTTGTTTCGTAGACGATATCGAAGGGCTTGACGATAGCCCGCTTGCTTGTGCTTATGCAAGGGCAAGGGGAA
>JAZLBK010000133.1:0-3721 GCA_045613665.1 Christensenellaceae bacterium
GTTGCTACGGTTATGTCGATTTTTATGCTTAGCGGTTGCCAACTCATAACCACCAACGCTGAAAGAGATATGGCTCAGGTTATAGCAACGGTAGCGGTTGACAGCGCGCTTAAAGAAGATATTTATAAGCGTGAACTCGTTTCGGCTTTCAATTCTACGGGCTACTACTACGTTCAATCGCAAGGTATGACGGAGAAGGAAGCCTACGAGATGCTTCTTGAAGATTTGGTAAAAAATAAAATTATCGTTCAACAAGCAAGGCTTGCCTTAACCGGTGCAACTAACGTAAACCAAGTTGGTTATTTTGCTCAGGCATCAAGCGTTAGTGAGGCGGATAGAACTTCTATTGAAAACATCTTAGCATCCAACAACTATAAAGGTAACGCCATCGCCACCGTTAAAAAAACGGACGGGCTTGATAACTTCTTAACCGAATACGAGTATTACGAAGTTAGATATATGATTCTTGCAACTATCAAACAGTATATCGAGGCGTACAAAGAAGAAGAGGACGACGAGCATAACCACGACCCGTATGAAACCTTCCAAGGCACTGCAAGGGCAACTTTGTCTATTGAAAGTGAAGAAACTTACAACGAGTGGGAAATGAGGTTTGACGAAAAGGGTAAGGTAGTTGACGAGGAAAGTGATTTTTATAAATCTTATGCAAAAGTAAATAAAGACGGTGAACTTGGTCTTAATTTATCTTCTTATCAAACCAAATACGATTTATCACTTGCCGTTTACAAAACCTACTGTGAAAAATTTGAAGTTAAAGCGGACGAAAGAGGTGCTGTAAACAAATTTATTAAAGACCTTAAAAAGTTAGGTTTTATGACTTCTCAAGAGGCTAGCAAAAAAGCGCCGTCTACCGCTAACGAGTTCTTATCGCTCACCTATTTCAAAGACGCGTTAGAATCCGCTTACGAAGATGAAGTTATTTCAAAATACGAACTTGCACTTCAAAACGAAAACGAAAGAAAACTTGCTAGTGACGACGCGCTTTACGAAGCGTATAAAAATATATACGACACGCAAAAATTAAATTACGAAAACGATTATACTGCTTACGAAACGGCTCTTTCAAAAGCGAGCGACACGAGTTTAGTGGTTTATAATCCTACCGCTATCGAAGGCAAATACGGTTACGTTATCAACCTTTTAATAGGTTTTTCAGACGAGCAAACGGCTATATACGACAGCCTTGCAAGTGAAAACAAATTAACTGCCCCTCAGCAAAAACTTGCTCGTGAAAACCTTTTGAAAACTCTCACCGCAAAAGATTTGAGAGAAACTTGGGTAGAAAGCAATTACGGTAAGTATGACGAAGGTAGTAAAACCTTTACCTTTGATAAACAATACGTTAAAACGCAAGGTTGCGATATTTTAACTAAATATCAAGGCGACATACTCGGTGCAAAATCTTACGTATATCACGATAGTTATGACGACGAGCAAACTGCTTACTCTTATAAATCAGTAAAAGGCAAAGAAATTCCGTTTAACGATTTCTATTCGTCAGTTTCTTTAATTATGGGCTTTACCGGTAAATCTGGTAGAATTCAAGGATATACGAGCGAAGAAGTTATAAATGATAGCGACCTTGAAAAGTTCAAAGATTTAGTTTTTGCTTATTCTACTGACGGTGGCTCTTTACAAGATAATTACGGCTACGTATATTCGCCCAAAACGAGTAAAGACACTTACGTTGAAGAGTTTGCAGAAGCCGCTAAAAACGTGGTTAATACTGGCGTAGGCTCGTACGAACTCGTTGCAACGAGATACGGCTACCACATTATTCTTTGCACTAAGGTAATTAACCCGACGTCAAACGCTATCGATATTGAAACTTTCAAAATTCAAGCAAACGATAAAACTAATAAAGATACTATACCTTATCTTTTCAAAGAATACCAGAAAAACAGCCTTGTGCTTGATAACGTTTCTAAAATTACTGAAACAATCTTTAAGAGCCGTTTAGAAAGCGCAGTAACTTACTATACGGAAAATTACCAAGATTTGATGGGTGAATAAAAAAACTTAAAATCCCACGCCTTTAAGCGTGGGATTTTTTTGTGCCCTTATATATATTATATATAGATATACGCACGCTAAACTCAATAAAAACGCCGATATATCCGCATAAAATACGAAAATGCTAAAATATATATCGTGGTTATATAAAAAATACAACCACAATATATTGTGTTTTTTATAAAAATAATTTGAAAAAAGTTGCAAATGCAACAGTTTATTTTTTTTAAGTGTGCTATACTATAAAAGCACTTAGAAAAAAGGAAGAAACGTTATGAAAATTATCAAAAGAAGTGGCAAAGAAGTAGAGTTTAATTTAGACAAAATTTTGGGCGCAGTAATTAAGGCGAACAAAGAAGTAGTGGAAGACGATAGAATTACAGACGAACAAATTCGTGAACTTGCAATGAAAGTTCAAGGTATATGCGCGGCGAGAACGCGTTCTTTAAGCGTGGAAGAAATTCAAGACCTTGTCGAGAACGAAATTATGCGTCTTGGCGCTTTTAACCTTGCAAGAACTTATATTACCTATCGTTATAAAAGGCAACTTGTAAGAAAATCTAACACCACTGACGATAGAATTCTTTCTTTAATTGATTGCAATAACGAAGAAGTTAAGCAAGAAAACTCAAATAAAAACCCAACCGTTAACAGTGTTCAACGCGATTATATGGCTGGCGAAGTTTCAAAGGATATAACTAAGCGCATACTTCTTCCTCAGCATATAGTAACCGCGCATGAAGATGGGGTTATCCATTTCCACGATGCCGACTATTACGCTCAACGCATGCATAACTGCGACCTTGTTAACCTTGAAGATATGTTACAAAACGGCACGGTAATTTCCGGCACTATGATTGAAAAACCGCATAGTTTTTCAACCGCTTGTAACATTGCAACTCAAATTATAGCACAAGTAGCGTCTTCTCAATACGGTGGTCAAAGTATATCTCTTACCCACCTTGCACCTTTCGTACAAATCTCGCGCGAAAAGATTAAAAAGGAAGTAATTGAAGAGTTCAATCTTGCAAAGGTTGAAGTTTCTAACGAAGCGCTTGATAGCATCGTTGAAAAACGCGTTCGCGAAGAAGTAAGGCGCGGTATTCAAACTATTCAGTATCAAGTAGTTACGCTTATGACCACTAACGGTCAAGCACCGTTTATCACGGTATTTATGTATCTTGGCGAGGCTAAAAACGAACGCGAAAAGAAAGACCTTGCTATTATGATAGAAGAAACGCTTATCCAACGTATAAAGGGCGTTAAAAACGAAAAGGGCGTTTATATAACCCCTGCTTTCCCCAAACTCATCTACGTTTTAGAAGAGCAAAATATTCACGAAGATAGCCCGTACTTCTACCTTACTAAACTTTCGGCAGAGTGTACCGCTAAGCGTATGGTTCCCGACTATATTTCCGAAAAAATCATGCTCGAACTTAAAAAAGATAAAAATGGTGACGGGCATTGTTATACCTGTATGGGTTGCCGTTCCTTCTTAACTCCTTATCTTGATGAAGACGGTAAGCCCAAATACTACGGTAGATTTAACCAAGGCGTAGTAACCGTTAACCTTGTTGACATTGCTTTATCCGCAGGCAAAAACGAAGAAAACTTCTGGAAGATTTTTGACGAAAGAATGGAACTTTGCCATAGAGCACTTCAAGCCCGCCACGAGCGTTTAACAGGC
>JAZLBK010000134.1:0-3045 GCA_045613665.1 Christensenellaceae bacterium
CACAAAAATCAGAGTTCTTAAAGTAAGCAAAAAAGGTAGATGGTTGTATCCATCTACCTTTTTTGGCGCGCCGTAAGAGATTCGAACTCCTGACCTTTGGTTCCGTAGACCAACGCTCTATCCAGCTGAGCTAACGGCGCAAATATTTATAAAGCCTACTTATTATATAATAGCAAAAAAATTTTGTCAAATAAAAAATATCCGTTTAGGTGGTAAATTTTTAGCCTTTCTATTTACAAACTATTTTTTTTATGCTACCATATTTCTATAAATGTTGCAAAAACCACAAAAGGAAGAGTATGAAGTTATCTAATTGCCCATTATTTTTTGGGATTAACGAAAAAGAACTTGAAAAACTGCTTAATTGTTTAAGGGCTAAGGAAGTAAAGTTCGAGCAAAACGCTGAAATATGCGCTTACGATAGTGATAAGGGTGTTTTAGGCGTAGTATCGCAAGGCGAAGTAGTTATTAAAAAATTAGATTTTAACGGCAACTCTACCATACTTGACCACATACAAAAAAACGGCGTCTTTTCGGATATTTTTGCATTTACATCAACTGAGGCAAACTATATAAGCGCATACGCCGGCGAGCCTACAACGGTTATATTTTTAGACTATTCGTCCGTATTTAAGCGGTGTAAAAACGCTTGCGAATATCACTCTGTATTCGTTGAAAATCTTCTTAAAATAGTGATAGAAAAGTCTAAAACGCTATCGCAAAAGGTGGAAATTTTATCTAACAAAACCATACGTGAAAAGATTTTATCTTACGCAAGTATTGCCGTAAAAAACTCTGGTAATTTAACCTTTACCCTACCTATGTCGCTTACAAGTTTTGCCGACTATTTGTGCGTTGACCGTTCCGCGTTAATGCGCGAACTTAAAAAACTTTCACAGCAGGGAATATTAAAGACTAATAAGAGGGTATTTACCGTTCTTGAAAAAGAGTATATTTAATATAATTGCTTGCATACTAAAAGTATGCAGTCGATAAAAAACAAATTGATTTTAACGCTAATTTTTATGGCGACTGTGTGTTTGGCAGTCGCTTTTTTTTGCGGAAAAACCGCTATGGCTTTTTCGCCTACTTTTACCGTTATTGCAGGGGATAAAGTTTACGATTTTAGCGGAGAAGAATTAGGTTTATATAACGGAAGATACTATCTAAAATGTTTAGAAGGTATCGTTGACGGCATTTATCACGATACGGTTATAAAGCCCGTTGACGCAACCGTAACCTTTAATCCAAACTTGCAAAACAATTTTAGTTACACTAATGAAAAAAGCGGTAAAGGAATACGTAGGCAAAAACTAATTGACGATATAAATACCGCCCTATACGGCGGTAAATGGGAGGTTAAGGCTGAATTTTATGAAATTAAACCTAAGGTATCGGTAATTGAACTAAAAAAGTTTACTAATTACCGCGCGGAGTTTTCAACTAATTATATAGCGTCAAACAGTAGCCGAAAGCACAACGTAAAACTCGCGGTAGATAAAATAAACGGAACGGTGCTTGAAACGGGGCAAGTATTTTCTTTTAATGAAATAGTAGGCGAAAGAACGGAAGAGCGCGGATTTCAAAATGCGGTTGTTATTGAAAACGGTCAATTTACCGAAGGTATTGGCGGTGGGGTGTGCCAAGTTTCTTCAACGCTATATAACTGCGCGCTACTATCGGGGGTTAAAGTAATAGAAAGGCGTGCGCACAGCCTTGTTTCTAATTACGTTGAACCGTCTTTCGACGCTATGGTCGCAGGTAAAGACTTGGACCTTAAATTTGTAAACGATACGGGCGGTAAGTTATATATAAAAGGTGTTGCCGACGGCAATAATATAACCTTTACCTTTTTTGGTGAAACGCCTACGTTAAGGTATGAAAGAGTGTCCGTTATAGTTAACGAAATTCCAGCCGAAGAAGACGAAATTATTTTAGATAACGAGATGTTTGTAGGGGAAACGATACTTTTAAGAAAGGCTAAAAACGGATTAAAAAGCGAAGGGTATTTAGTGGTGTATAATGGTGTAGATAGAATTAAAACCATAAAACTTCATACCGACGTTTATAAATCAGTTCGCGGTCAATTAAAAGTGGGCAACAAACCCAAAGAAGTTATTGACAACGAAGAACAAATAGGCTAAAATTATGCTATTATGAAAAAAGAGTTTTATTCTGATATTTTATACAATAAACAAAAACGCCGTAGCGCAGTTACCCTTAATTTACTTTTAGTTGTTGCTATGATAGGAACGTCATCTATATTTATAGTAAATAAAGACTGGTTGTTTGCAGGCTTGTTTATATTAGTAGCCTTTTTGCCTATCGCTATGATACCTATTTCGTTTAAGAATTATCCCGTGCACGGAAACCCTATAATTACCGTAACCGATAAAGAAATTACCGTGATGGACCAAACCGTTAGGGTAAAAGATATTACTAAAATAAAAGTTTTAATTGAACTTCCGCCTTGCGGTAATGAGAGCGAGGCTATTAAATCGTTACAAGAAATGCAGTCCGTTCATCCGGGGTATGAAGTTTATGGAAATTTAGATATGTTCTATATCGGTAGTGACGGGAAAAAGAAGATAGCGTACAGCCACGTTTCAAACGTTATTGAGGTGCTTGAAGATATGTTATACGTGGGCGTAAAAAACTATTCGGTAACGTACAGTGCAAAGAAAAACACGATGGTTTCCGAGTTTGATTTTAAGGGTAGGGTGTTTAACAAAAAGCAAGAAGAACACAATCGCCTTACTGAAAAACAAAAAAAGCGTCAACTTTTATAAGTCAAAATTCGGCATTTTTCAAAAATATTAAAAATTTTGAAAAATGCCTTTAATTTGTTTGCTCTTTTGAAAACTTTGTGTTAAAATACTTATGCTTTAATAAGCGTGCGGCTGTGGCGGAACTGGCAGACGCATAAGACTAAGGATCTTATGAAGGCTACTTCGTGCAGGTTCAAGTCCTGTCAGCCGCACCAACGAAATGCACCCTAAACGGGTGCATTTTTTCGTTGGTGCGACAGTCCTTGAACCTACGGTT
>JAZLBK010000135.1:0-21952 GCA_045613665.1 Christensenellaceae bacterium
TGTTTCAATAGCTTCTGGAATTATATCATTTGCCCAAACAATGTCAAAACCTGCTTGTATAAAACCCAAATCCATACCGCCAGCACCTGAAAACAAAGAGATAACTTTAAAATTTCCAGCGTTTGATTTGCTTTCGAAAACTTCGTTTTCATCTTTGACCATATCCATTATGTCGGAAATAGAACATTGTAGAGCGTCACAAATTTTTTCCAAAACATCAGGACTGACAACTTCATCCTTTCCAAGTTTGGCTAAAGTGCTAGTGCTAATTTTAGTCATATTTCTTAATTCAGTTTTGGTCATTTTTTTATCTATTAATTTCTTCCATAATTTATTGTAATTAGCTTTCATTTCCTTGCTCCCACATAATTGTAAAATTATTATAGCATAAAGCCAAGCAAAAAACAATATATTTAGTGCACCATTTTTATGTTTTTATATTTACATATTCAAAAAATACTTTTTGTCCCACACACTATGGCTAAAAACGAGATTTAGTCCCACACATACACTAGATACTGCAGATCCACATAAGGTTTTGCAGTATTTTTTATTAGTAAAAATCTAACCATTTTAAAAAGCAAAAACCGTGAAAAGTATTTGCTTTTTTATTTTGTTGAAATTAAATAAAAAAAATGATATAATAAAATTACAAATGATTTTGGAGAAAGATTAACGATGCAAGTAAATGCTAAATGCACTAATTGTGGTGAAAATATTTTAATTGACGATAATAAAGAAGCGAATATTTGTCCGAATTGTAACAATGCATTTATTACAGAAAAAGCAATAAAACTATATAAAGAAAGCGCATGTAATGAAGTTAGTCATAAAGTTGTTAAGAAGAGGAACGTATGGAAATCTCTTGGCAAAGGCTTATTAATGGTGTTAGAGTGCGTTGGATACTTGTTTTACTGCCTCTTTTTTGTATGGCTTTTTGTGGACATAACTAACGATTCGAAAAAGAAATAAAAGCCCAAAAGCGTTAGAAATTTTCTAACGCTTTTAATATTGTGGCTCTGCTGGTTCACCAGCCGTGCAAACAAAACAAGAACGGATAGGCAAAACGCCTATCCGTTTTTATTGGCAAAATGCAAGCGGTTTTTTTCGTTGTAGGTTTTGCGTTTTTTAATTTTATTGTGTTATTTCGTTTATTATGTTACAATGTATCTTAAAGGACAATTATGGGTAGATTACGAAAAGATGCGGAAAAATTTCCGATACTTCACAGTTTAATAATAGCGCTGGTGTTTGTGGCAATAATTTGCGCTCCGCTTGGCCTTGTTACAGACCTTATTTTTGTAGAAAAAAAGGTGTCTTTTTGGGTGTCAGAAATCTTTTTAAGGCTTATTGTAGGGATTGTAGGAATAATTTTGCTAAAAAAATATTCACTAAAAGGATTTAGCGCCTTTTCGTTAAAAAGTTGCGCCCTTGTTTTAGGAATTGCGCTTATAGTTTGCATAAATAATTTCCCCATAATAGCAAGTATAAAAAAAGAAATGGTTTTTTATGAAAAAACCGTCAATATTTTGTTGTATATAATATACTGTTTTTCTATTGCTTTTGCAGAAGAAATTATATTTCGTGCAATAATTGCGCAGATTACGCAATTAGGGTTTTTGACAAGTAGGCACAAACATTTAATTTCGGCAGTAATATGCTCGGGAATTTTTGCACTCGTTCATCTTGTAAACTTGGCTAACGGAACGCCTTTTTTAACGGTATTATGGCAGGTGGGGTATGCATTTTTAATAGGGGTTATGCTTTATATTTGCTTTATAAAAACCAACAACGTTTTAACGTGTGTGTTCTTGCATTTTATTTATGATTTAGGGGGATTATTAACAGATAAATACGGTGGAATTGCTACGGGCGAACAATGGAATTTGCTCACGATAATCATAACGATAACGATAGGAATATTAGCCACCGTTTTTTTTACAACAAGGCTATTAAATGCTGACAAAAATTGAAAAAATCATTAAAGACGACTCTCTCGCAATAAAATTTTTATTGTGAGAGAGTTTTATTATTAGTAAATATTCTTAATACTTGTTGACAAAAGGCTGAAATAAAGACTATAATAAAATTTATTTACTTATATGAATATAAGTTAAATAAAAAAAGAAAATCGAGGGGATAGGTGTGGAGATGAAAAAGTTCTTTACCAAAAAAAGAGTACTTGCGATTGCGTTAAGTGTTTTGATGGTTGTAAGCGTGTCGTTTGCAATCAACTTTATCTTGCATGAACAAAGGCTCAACGATTTGCAAAATGAATACCTTTTAGAATTAGAACTTAAAAAGGGTTCTTATGCTGAAGACGTAATTGTTTTGCAAAATACAACCCGAGCAAGGGCAACTGAACTTGCCGAAAAAACGGGCGCAAGTTTGCGTATAACTTCTGACGGAAAGTTTGCAACCTTAAAATATGGTGGTGGCAAAACGGTTAGAACGATTATTGAAGACAGGGAAAACAGAGTTTATTTAGAAGAGTTTTCCTTGGACTATTATTCTAAATTAAACGAAGAAGTTGTGGAAGATGAAAGGTTGCCTGTTAAACCCGATTATTCGGTAAACGACGCCGAATATAACAAACAGGGATACCTTGATTACTTAAACCTTTCTAACGCTTGGTCTAATTACAAGGGCGACGGAATAACCGTTGCTATAATTGATACGGGTATTGATACCGACCACCCAGAGTTTGCGGGCAAAATAAGTGAATATTCTTATAACGCCAGCACCGACAAGGTTGTTAAGGACTGGGGGTTAGAACAAATAGAAGACGAGCAGGGGCATGGAACTTCAGTAGCCGGCGTAATTGCGTCAACGATGGATAGCGTTGGTATTGCAGGTATTGCGCCCAACGTTGAATTACTTATCATTAAAGCAAACTGCAACGCAAGCGGGGGATTTGCAAGTACTTCAGACTTGGTTTTCGGTTTGTATTACGCCATAGAAAGAGATGCAGACGTTGTAAACATGTCTTTTGGTGGAGATACAAACCCATATTCTGGTGCAACCAAACTTGCCGTTGATAGCGATATAAGTTTGTTTGCTGCAACCGGAAACGATTCAACTACTCAACTAAAATACCCTGCTGCGGACCCTAACGTAATAGGCGTTGGCGCTCTTGAAGAAAACGGCTGGGGTTTAGCAGAATATTCTAACTACGGCGACAGTGTAGACGTGGTTGCTCCTGGAACGACGTATACCACCGCAATCGGCGGGGGATATAAAATTTCAACGGGAACTTCGTTAGCGTGTCCCGTTGCGGTAGCGGTAACTGCGCTGTTCTTACAGCAAAATGGCGTTACTGAATATTCTGAACTCAAACAATATTTATTTGCGTCTTGTTATGATTTAGGTGAAACGGGTAGAGACGATTATTTTGGATACGGCGCAATAGACGCTTCTGCATTATTGCTTGAAGAACGTGGCAAAATAACTTTTAATTATTTAACTGATGAAATTCCCGACGAAAAAAGAGTATTTATAAGAAATCACACCTTACAATATTTCCCAGAAGACCCTGAAAGAGATTATTCTGTATTTGACGGTTGGTATCACGACATACATTGTACCGAGCCGGTAACGATAGGCGAAGACGTGTTTACTAACGACGTTACCATTTATGCAAGTTGGGTAAACGAAGACGACGGCGTGCCTTATAACTACAAAGTTCTTGCCGATGGAACGATAGAAATACTTTCTTATAAAGGGCATCGTAGATTTATAACGATTCCTGAAAAAATAGATGGCAGACAAGTTTCTTCAATTGGAAGCGGAGCATTTAGGGGTTCAAAAAATTTAAGACAAGTAACCTTGCCTGAAGGGCTTAAAAAAATTGGAAAAGAAGCGTTTGCTTATAGTTCAAACTTTACCAAAGCAGAAATACCTGCTTCGGTAGAAGAGATAGGGGCTGGGGCATATAGTAGCAATTCCAGAATGCGCACCGTAACTTTTGCTAAAAACAGCAAATTAAAAACTATAGGAAGTGAGGCGTTTAGCAATCTTCCCATTACCGAGATAACTATTCCTGCAAGCGTAAGTCACATTGCGTCAAACGCATTTGCGAACAACGTTTTAATGTTAGATTATATCGTTGAAGAAGGTAATGCAAATTACTGCGCGGAAGACGGTGTATTGTTTAATAAAGATAAAACTTGCATAGAAGCATATCCCGTAGGTCGTACCGTAGATTATCATATTCCCGATTCGGTTACGACTATTGCGTCAAGCGCGTTCAACTATTACACTACGGAATCGTTTAGTAATACGGGTGTTTGTACAATTGACTTAAACAACGTTACTACCTTTAATGGCGGAGCGTTTAGAAACTCTACCCTTACTAGCATAGATTTAAGCAATATGACTAGCATTGGGTCAAAGTCTTTTTTGGCATGCTATAACTTATCAAAAGTAGTTTTAGGCGACAAATTAACTTCGCTAGGTAGTTCAAGTTTCTCACAATGTTACAATTTAACCGAAATTGTTATTCCTAAGGGCATAAAGGAATTAGAAGAAAGGGTTTTTGCCTCAGCGGGGCTTACGAGCATAACCTTTGAAAGTCCTAGTGTTTTAGTAAAAATAGGGCCTACAGCACTTGGTGGAACGAGATTAACCAGCATAACCATACCCTCAACGGTAAAAGAAATAGCAAACGGAGCGTTTGCAGATACGCCGTTCCTTTGTGAAGTAAACTTTGAAATTGGTAACCAGTTAGAAACGATAGGTGAAAAAGCCTTTGCAGATACTCTTTCTCTTAAAGCGATAACTTTACCAGAAACGATTAGGAGTTTGGGAGATTACGCCTTCAAAAACAGCGCGCTTCAAAACATACGTATTCCTGCTGGGTTAACTTCGCTTGGGAAAAACCCGTTCGTTGATTGCGTTGATTTATCCACTCTTACGGTAGCGCCTGAAAACACTCATTATCAAACGATAGACGGGGTTCTTTATACTAAAACGGGCGTAACCTTTACTATTGAAGGTGTAGATTACACGCCCAAGACTTATGCTTTGGTTTGTTACCCTGGCGGATTGACGGCAACAACTTATACGGTAGACGCTAATACCGAAATGATTGCGCACTCTGCGTTTATGGGCATTACAAAAATATCTGAAATAATTCTTCCCGAAGGGTTAGTAGAGATACATGAGCATGCGTTTGAAAGATGTATTGGATTAACTAAATTAGACGTTCCAGATTCGGTAAAACAAATAAGTAGATATGCTTTCGCTAACACCCCAAATTTAAGTAGCGTTAACTTTAACGAAACTTCAACCTTGCCAAGAATAAGTCTTTATTCGTTTGCGTACAGCGGAATAACTTCTATTAGAATTCCTGCAAGCGTTTCTACTTTGGCGCAATACGCTTTTTATGAATGTGAAAAACTTGAAAGAGTTGTGTTTGCAAAAAATAGCCAAATAGATATTATTTCTGCATATCAGTTTGCAGGCGGAAACAATATAAAGAGCATAGTGTTTGAAAGCGGTTCGGCGCTAACCAAAATTGCTGCTCACGGTTTAGAAGGTATGTTAAACTTAACCGAATTAGATTTTGGTGATGCAAAACTTACCACCATAGATAACTTTGCGTTAAGATATAACGTTAGCCTTAAAGAGTTGACTATTCCCGATACGGTAACCGAAATTGGTAGATTTGCTTTCTACGATATGAGTTCTCTTACTGAATTAGTTCTTCCTGCGGGATTAGAATTTATAGGCAGATTTGCCTTCTACGGTACGGGTGATATGGACTTGTATTTCAAGGGCGAAACGCTTCCCAAAAAATTACAAGAACATTGGGATGAAGATTTGCGTGGTTATTACGTAGGAACAACTTCGATTACAATTGACGGCGATTATAAATATGCAACTTTGACGAGTGGAGATATCGCTATTATTGACTATTTAGGCACGGACACTTTTGTTGATTTAACCGCTTTGAATTTTGGAAAAATAGTTAATATAGGTGGTAAAGCCTTTTATAGAAGTACGGTGGAAAGCATAGTGTTGCCAGATACCATACAAAACATACAAGCGTCTGCATTTGAAAGAAGCGCGTTAAAGAGCATATCTATTCCTGCAAACGTAACCTTTATCGGCAAAAATGCTTTTGCATATTCTCAATTAGAATCGGTGGAATTTGCAGAGAACTGTAATCTTGAAACGATAGAAAAATATGCGTTTGCTTACACTGACAAATTAAAGGGCGTAATTATTCCAAAGAGCGTTACCACGCTTGGTAGTTACGTATTTAGTCAAAGCGGAATACAAACGCTCGACTTTGAAGAAGGCACGACTATAACCGAAATCCCACAAAACGCATTTGAGGGAACGAGGTTAATAGAAGTAACTATTCCCGATAGCGTAACCTTAATCAATCACAACGCGTTTAGAGACGTTACTACCTTGCAAAAGGTTACCTTTGGCGCTGGTAGAGTTGACGTAATGAATAACGTTTTCTATAACACCGGCTTAACCGAAATGTATATTCCCGCAACGGTAAACTATATCGGCGAATACGCGATGGTAGGTTTGAAAAACTTAACCGAGTTCGTCGTTAGCGAAGATAACGAGTACTATTGCGCAATAGACGGGTTGCTTTACAACAAAGCGGGTAGCAAAATTATTGCTGTTCCCGGCGCGAAAACGGGCAAGTTCGTAATGCCCGAAACGTTAGAAGTTATAGGGTTTGGCGCATTTGAAAATTCTTCGCTTAACGAAATCGTGTTTGCCGAAAACGGCAACTTATTAACGCTTGGTTATCGCGCGTTCTATAACGCAGACGGATTAACAAGCATAACAATTCCTGCAAGCGTTATAAGTTTAGACTACTATGCGTTTGCAAATTGTAGCAACTTAACCACGGTTACCTTTGCAGAAGGTAGCAAGTTGGCTGGCGTATACGAAGGCGCGTTCTTTGATTGTAGAGCGTTAACAAACATAGTATTGCCAGAATCGGTAGTTGAAATTTCAGATTTTGCGTTCTATGGATGTTCAAGCTTAAAGGCGTTGCCGTTTAGCGAAAACAACCAAGTGTTAGGTATTTACGACTATGCGTTTGCATATAGCGGAATAGAAGAAGTCGTATTGTCTGAACACATATTAGATATCGGCGCTTATGCGTTTAGGGGTAGCAAACTTAAAAAAGCCATAATTCCCGCAACTAACAAGATAGAGTTGATGATGGGACTTGGCGTGTTTATGGATTGTAAACAATTAGAAGAACTTACCGTTCCTTTCCTTGGAAGATGGGAAGACGACACGCAAAACGAATATATCGGCTTCCATTTTGGCGCAGGTAGTTATGAGGCAAACAAAACCTACGTTCCTAAATCGCTTAAAAAACTTAATATAACCGGCGGTCTTGAAACTATTCAACCTTACGCTTTCTACGAAACCGAAGCAGAAGCAGAAATATTTGGTATAGAAAACGTAACCAAAATCGGCATACACGCGTTTATGTCGTCTAACGTCATTTACTCTATGCCAGAAAACGCAAAACTCTACGACGAATTAGGTCAAGAAAAGACCGGTTTAGGTGACGAATTAGGAAGTGGAATAAAGGGTAAATATAGAGTTCAAGACTCAGTAACTTCGATAAATGGCGCGTTAAGATATAAAAAATATTTAGAAGAAATTATTATTCCCGCTACGGTAGTAGATTATTGTTGGGAATATACTCCTATCCCGCCGTTAGTAGATAACGTAAACTTAAAGAGAGTGGTGCTTGAAGAGGGTATAACCGAAATCCCTAACACGATGTTCGGCGGATGTATTTCGCTTACCGAAGTCGTTTTACCGAGCACTATAACAACCATCGGAGATAGCATTTTCTCAGGATGTACTTCGCTTACTGAATTTGTAATTCCCGAAACGGTAACAAGTTTAGGAAAGGGAATATTTAGTGGGGCAACAAGCTTAGAAAAAGTTACTTTGCCATCAAACTTAACCACTATTGGTAGAGCAATGTTTAATGAATGTTCTAACCTAAAAGCAATAACTATTCCTTCTTCGGTAGTAAGCATAGAAGCATATGCGTTTAGTGGTTGTACGAACTTGTTTAGCATTACGCTTCCTAGTGGAGTAACATTCATTGGAGAAGGTGCGTTTGAAGGCGCTGGGTTAACGGAAATAGTTATTCCTGATTCAGTACAAACTATTGATTCAAGGGCGTTTAAGGATTGTACTAGATTAGGCAAAATTACCTTAGGCGCAGGGGTTACTGCAATAAACGGTAACGACAACTACTACGAAGCCTTCTATAACTGCGTTAACTTAAAAGAAATTATAAACCGCAGTTCACTTACACTTAATATAGGCTCTGAGAATTACGGACGAGTTGCGTTATATGCAAAAACGATAACTGATGCAGAAGGTAATAAAACGTACGTCAGCGGTGTAGACACCTTCGAGTTTATTGACGTTGAAGGAAAGTTCCGCTTTACTTGTGAAAACGGTGAATATCAACTTGTGGCGTACTATGGCGACGAAAAAGAGGTAACCTTACCTGAAAGCATAAACGGTAAAGCGTATGATATTTCATACTTAACCGGTATAGAAAAGGTTATAATCCCCGAAGGATTTACCGAAATTTCAGAAAACGCATTTAACGGATGTAAAATTCTAAAAGAAGTAGTTCTTCCCGAAACGGGCATTACGAAAATAGGGGACAAAGCCTTCTACGCTTGTAGAAATTTAGAAAAAATTAACCTTAACGAAGGCTTAACCGAAATCGGAGAATGGGCGTTCTATTACACGTATATTACCCAAATAAATCTCCCCGAATCTCTTGAAAAAATAGGAGAGGGCGCGTTCTCAGTTTGTCAAAAACTTGAATCGGTAAAAATTCCTTCAAAGATAACCACAATAGAAAGAGAAACGTTCTGTATTTGTGACAACCTTAAATCAGTAGAAATGGGCGACAACGTTACTACTATTAAATATGCTGCATTTGAAAGCGCATTAAGATTAAAAACTATTAGAATTTCAAGAAACCTTCAAACGATAGAGCCGTATGCATTTAGAGAGTGTAATAATCTATTGAAATTATCTTTCGGCGCAAAACTTGCAACGATAGACGTAGCCGTATTCTCACAGTGTCCTGCAATAATAGAAATTGACCCAGACAATCCTAACTTCGTTGCAGAAAACGGCGCAATTTACGATAAGGCTAAAACCCAAATCGTAATGATAAGCGATTCGTTGACCGAATACGAAGTGCCTAACACGGTTAGATGGATGAGCGGCGCTTTCACGAACAAGGTTAACTTAAAGAAAATAACCTTTGAAGAAGGCTCAATTGCAAGTTACTTCCCATCAAGATTGTTTGAAGGCTGTTCTTCATTAGAATATTTAGAAGTGCCAGACAGCATAGAACACTTCCAAGATTTCGTGTTTGCGGGTTGCGATTCGCTTAAATCGTTAGAACTTGGCGCAGGCGTTAAAGATTGCGGTAGTTACACGTTTAGAGATAGTAAAGCGCTTGAAACTATAATTTTCAACGAAGGATTAGAAACAATCGGCGCGTATGCGTTCTCTGGTTGTACCAACCTTAAATCAGTAAGCTTACCAAGCACGCTAAAAGAAATAGGCTCGTGTGCGTTTGGTGGTGCGGGGTTAACAAAAATTGAATTACCCAACGGCTTGCAAAAGATACAAGGTTTCGCATTTGAAGGCACGGCTTTAACTGAAATAGATATTCCTGATTCAGTAACCGTTTTAGGCTTTGGTGCGTTTGAAGGCGCAAAGCAACTTCGCAAAGCAACTATCGGTAGCGGAATAACGACTATTGAAGAAAGAGCATTCTATAATTGTATAAGTTTAGAAAGCGTAATCTTAAACGAGGGATTAAAAACAATTTGTAAAGACGCTTTCTACGACTGTGGAACGTTTTATAGTATAACGTTGCCCTCAACGTTAACCGAAATACAAGAGCGAGCGTTCTATTTCGTTGAAGTTTACGAAATTATAAACAATTCCGGTTTACAAATTGCGTTTAACGATGACGAAAATAACGGGCGTATCGGCCTATATGCGAAAACAATTTTAGAACAAGACGGAACAAGGCGTTACGCAAGTGGTAGCGAAAACTTTGAATATATCGAAAAAGATGATTTTAGATATATGTACGACGGCACTAACTATACGATGATAGAATATATAGGAACTGCCGAAACGGTTACCTTGCCGTTAGACGTTAACGGAAACACCTATTCAATGTATGAGGTAAACGGTATTAAAAACCTTATCGTTCCCGAAGGAATGGCCTATATTGACGATTCGGCGTTTAGGAGAGTAACCGAACTAAAAACCGTTCAGTTCCCGTCAGGCTTAAAGTCAATAGGCACGTATGCTTTTGAAGGTTGTACCGGTCTTACCAGCATTGCTTTACCTGACGATTGCGGGCTTTCTTTTGATGCATTTAAGGATTGTACGGCGCTTGAAGAAATAACCGTAGGCAAAGGTTGTTCTATGTGGAGCGATTCAATAGATAACACCGCTTACTATAACAACCCTGCAAATTGGGAAAACGACGGCTTGTATTTAGACTATATTTTAGTTCAGTTAAAAGACGGCGCAAAATACGCCGGCAGAGAAGGAACTACGGAGTTTGCTTATGGCGTAATCAACAGAAACAACGCCACAACCATTACTACGGCGTACGTTCACGGTCGTCAAGACTTGTTGTTAGAAGAATTAACCAACCTTGAAACGTTAGTCATTACACAGTATCCTGGCCTACCGTTATACTGGTATTTCAGTTATGACACGACCTATCCGCAAACTCTTAAAAACGTTGTTTTAGGAGAAGATTTCTCTATGAGAGAAAGTGAGTTCTTCTACGGAATAACAGACGTAAACATTTACGTAGACAAACCGCAAATTGCCGTTATGTGGGACGAAGACATGCCGGGTTGGAACAACGGTAACACCGTTTATTATCAAGGCAAGTGGATAATCGCAGAGTTCTTTGACGTTAACGGTTTACAGTTAGAAAAAGGTTTCTATAAAACTACGCAAATAATTCACCCCTACTGGTTAGAGGACTTTATCGACGGTAACGACTATTACATATTTAAGGGGTACGACGTAGACGGTGATGGAGAGCCAGATACCGTTCCGGCAACCAGCGCGTCGAACGTTAAAGGTTATGCAGTATTTGTAAAAACCACTGTTTGCGCGATGTTTGGCCACGAGTATGGCGAGTGGGAACTTGCTGTTCAACCAGGTTGTGAAACTTCTGGCGAAGAACGTTTAACCTGTTCAAGATGTAATATTTATACGGCAAGAGAAGTTGCCCCTGCTGGACACGACTACGAAAATGAGTTTAGTTTAGACTTAGAGCCAAGTTGTACTTCAACGGGCTTAAAGTCAAAACATTGTAAAAACTGTCTAAGCAAAATCGAAACGACAACAGTTGAAAAGTTAACGCACGTTCCTGGCGCAACTGAACGCTCTAATGAAGTTGCCGGCAATTGTTCGAAAAAAGAAGAATACGACCTTATCATCTACTGTGATAGTTGTGAGGGAGTTATCGGCACCGAGCACGTAATAGGTGACTACGTTCACGTTTGGAACAGTTGGAAAGATATAGACGTATATCCAAACTGTACTACCGAAGGCTTTATGTCAACGCACTGCGCGTTGTGTGAAGCAACCAAAGATAGTCAATCTATCGGCTACAACTCAAACGATCACGATTACACTTCTTCAACCGTTATAGAAAACGTCGTACCGGCAACGTGTACGGAAGAAGGAAGTTACGATTTGGTTTGTTATTGTAGTCGTTGTGGAGAAGAAGTTTATAGAGACGTTCGTGTTGAATATAGTTTGGGTCACGACTATTCTGGCGAATGGGAAGAAATTACGCAAGCATCTTGCACGCAAAACGGATATAGAATTTTAAGATGCGTAAGGTGTGAAGAAATTATTGATGAAAGTTACCCGTCTCCATTAGACCACGCATTTAACGATTATTGGGAAGAAGGCGAGCCTGCAACTTGTACCGATGCAGGTTGGGAACAAGTAACGTGTTCAGTTTGTGGAGCAATGTGTAATTGGAGAGAAGTTTCTCCGCTTGGGCATTCTCCGTTGCCACACGTTGAAGAAAATCGTGTAGAACCAGAAGGCGGAGTAGATGGCGGTTACGACATGGTTTCTCGTTGCGAACGTTGTAACGAAATTGTAGACAGTTATCACGAAACTATTTTTGATTGTAACCACGTTTACAACGATTACTTTACTACTGACGAATACCCAAGTTGTGAAACTCCCGGTAGTGAATCTCGCCATTGTAGTTTGTGCGGACATCAAATAGACCAAAAAGAAATTCCCGCTCTTGGTCATACCAAAGACGTTCCCGTTCAAGAAAATTACCACGCTCCTTCTTGTGAAGAAGTTGGTTGGTACGAAGAAGTCGCTTATTGTATGTATTGCAAAATTGAGATGTATAGAGTTCATCGCACCGTTGACCCCGAACATAGTTACGGAGAGTGGAGAGTAACAACTCATCCGTCTTGTACCGAAAAGGGTGAAAGGACGAGAGAATGTTCAGTTTGTCATAACGTAGAAAAGGAGATAGTTCCGGCAAAAGGACATAATCCGTCTGACTGGCAAATAATTACCGAAGCAACCAAAGAAAGCACTGGATTAAAACGTAAAACGTGTACGCATTGCGGTTACGTTATTGAAGAAGAAACTATTCCTGTAATAGAATCTAGTGGCTGTGGCGGTTCAGTAGGTAGCGATAATTACGCAATAAGCATCGTAATTACCTTATTCTTGTTAATGCTTGGCGCGGTAAAAACGTTCGTTAATAAAAAGAAAAAGATTAACGAATAAAATCAAACTAAAAGGCTACGGATTTCCGTAGCCTTTTTTATTAAAAACAAGGCGAAATATTATAAAACTTTGCATTAAAAAAAGCAATAGTTTTTACTAAAAAAAACATAAAAATATTTTCAAAAAATCTATTGACCGCTACTGTAAAAATATTATAATTATTACAACAAAACTTTATTAAAGGTTAAAATATGAACGTAACGTTTTTAATAGGCAACGGATTTGATTTGAATTTAGGGCTTAAAACTAAATATGCTGATTTTATTAAGTCCTACGTAAAAAGCGACAAATTAGACAGTCGGGAAATAGAGGACTTCAAAAAAGACTTGTTAAAAGATAAAAGAAGTTTTAATTTATGGGCTAATGCGGAATTAGAGATGGGGCGATACTCAATAGAAGTTGCTGAAAGGTACGGAAGTAAAGCGGCGGAAATTTATTGTGATTTGCATGACGATTTTTGCGCAAAACTTGCTAATTATCTAAAAAAAGAACAAGCCAAAATAAAAATAAATGAAATAAAAGATTCTTTTATTAAAAGTTTTGCAAACATAACAAAAGGTTTTACTGCCGGGCAAGCAAACCAGATAATTCCGCTACTTAAAAAAAACGAAACGGTTAATTATAATTTTATTATTTATAACTACACGACTATTATTGATGAACTTATTGAAAACAACAAAAAAGTAGGCGAGCATACCTTTAAGTTTGCAGGTGGAAACACGGGAACGTATAAAGACGTAATTAAAGATATAGTACACGCGCACGGAACTACCACTTATTCAATGACCTTTGGCGTAAACGATATTACACAAATCGGCAAGCCTTCGATTTTTGACGGACAACCCGACGAATATAAAAGCACCTTTATAAAAAAAGACTTTAACGAAATGGCTGAGGAGGGAGCGTTTGAAAAAGCGCAAGCCATGTTAGAGGGTAGCGGGCTAATTTACGTTTACGGTATGTCGCTTGGGGAAACGGATAAAGCGTGGTGGCAACGAATTTACAAACTATTAACCGAAAAACAAGACTTGCACCTTATTATTCAAACTATTGATATGCCTAACGATAATTTGCTACTTAGAAAAAAGGTTACTTTTGTAAAATCTCTTAAAAGAAAGTTTACTAACTATTCGGTAAGTGAAAACGAAACGGTAGACCCGCAAATATTAAATAGAATACACGTAACGGGCGAAAATATTTTTGCAGGAATTAAAAACGTAGCAAAAGAACTGCCTGCGCCAACTTCCGCACCTAATTTTATAAACCCAACTACTTCAAGCAACGTTGCAATATAAAAAGCGTGAAATTCTCGCCTTTTATATTGCTTTAATAGTTTACCAAGCAGGCGACTATTAAACCGCTAAAAAACAGTAAAAGGTAAATTTTATATTTAGTTGCGCTAACTTGTATAAAATGTTATAATAAAACAAAGAAAATATGGGCGAATAATATTCAAGTAAATGCTAAATGTCCTAACGGCTTTTTGTTGATATAACCGTCGATATTAAAAATAAAAGGTAAAGTTATGAGCGAAAGTTTATTTAATCAAGCAAAAAACGCGATGAGCGAAATTATTGAAAAAGCCAACCTTAAAAAGGGTAGCGTAGTGGTAGTAGGTTGTTCTACGAGTGAAATTTTAGGTAAAAAAATAGGCACGAATTCTGCGCCCGAAATTGCAAAAGAAGTGTTTAACGGGCTTTATAGTAGCGCAAAAGATAAGGGTGTATATATAGCGGTACAATGTTGTGAACATCTAAATAGGGCAATAGTATTAGAAAGGGAGGCGTTAAAAAATTACGAAGAAGTAAACGTTGTTCCTATGCCAAAAGCCGGCGGTTCGTTAGCAACGCAAGCGTATAGTAGTTTTATAGACCCCGTAGTTATTGAAGAAATAAAAGCAGACGCAGGCTTAGATATAGGATTAACGTTAATAGGAATGCACCTTAAAAAAGTAGCAGTTCCCGTAAGGCTTGAAAACAATAAAATCGGTGAAGCGGTAGTTGTTGGCGCTCGAACAAGACCCAAGTTTATAGGTGGAATAAGGGCAGTTTATAACGAAAAATTACTTTAATAATTTATCTTTATTAAAAAGTGTAAAGCGTTAATATAATTTTAACGCTTTTTAATTTGCGATTTAGCAATCAAAGTTTAGTTTTCTTTGAAAAAACTGTTAACTTTTTAATTGCAATTAAACGAAAATAATGGTAGAATAAAAAATATTAAATTACTACGGAGTAGGTTATGGAACAAATGATTAATTTTGACGTTTTAGACCAAGCAATACAAAAGTACGGCCAAGAAGAAAAGGCTTTAATAGCGATACTTCAACAAGCGCAAGAGCATTATAGATATTTGCCGGAAGAAATTTTCCCTTATTTATCCAAAAAGTTGGATATCCCCGAAGCGAGAATTTACGGCGTAGCCACTTTTTATGAAAATTTTTCGTTAGAGAGAAAGGGCAAATATATAATTAAAGTTTGCGACGGAACTGCTTGCCACGTAAGAAAATCAATTCCTATATTAAACGCGTTAAGAAAAGAGTTGGCCTTAACTGAAAATAAAAAAACTACTGACGATTTTTTATTCACCGTTGAAACGGTATCGTGTTTAGGCGCGTGTTCTTCTGCGCCTGCCGTTATGGTAAACGACGAGATTTACCCTACCATGACACCTGATTCGGCAATCGCTTTACTTAACGAATTAAAGGAGAAAAACTAATGCTTAAAAACCTTGAAGAGTTACGCGCTTATAGAGAAGAAAGAAAAAGCCGTTTACAATGCGAAAACAAAAAAATTATAGTATGCGGTGGCGCGGGTTGTGCGTCTAAGGGCGCAAATAAAGTTTACGAAAAACTCGTTAACGTAATGAAAGAAAGTGGTCTTAACTACACCGTTAAACTTGAAAAGTGCAGTCAAGAAAATTCCGTAAGAATTACCAAAAGCGGTTGCCACGGTTTTTGTGAAGTTGGTCCGCTTGTTAGAATTGAACCGCAAAACTGGTTATATATTCGCGTAACCGAAAACGACTGTGAAGAAATTATCAATAAAACTATGGTTTTGGGCGAGTGCGTTGAAAGGCTTTGCTATGAAGAAAACGGCGTAATTTATAAAGTGAAAGACGAAATTCCTTTCTACAAAAAACAAACGCGCGTTTGCTTAGAAAACTGCGATAAAATCGACGCTACAAGTATTGACGAATATCTTGCGCGCGGAGGATATACCGCGCTTGAAAAAGCGTTGTTTGAAATGACCAGTCAAGACGTGGTTGACGAAATAATGGAATCGGGTTTACGCGGGCGTGGTGGCGGTGGTTTCCCTGCCGGTAGAAAGTGGAGCCAAGTTGCAAGGCAAAACAATTTTCCTAAATACGTAGTATGTAACGGTGACGAGGGCGACCCCGGTGCGTTTATGGATAGGTCGGTTATGGAAGACGACCCACACAAAATGCTTGAAGGTATGATAATTGCCGGAGTTGCTACGGGTGCAACCGAAGGATACATTTACGTTCGTGCAGAATATCCTATGGCTGTTGCAAGGCTTAGAAACGCGATTAGCGAAGCCGAGCGTTTAGGTCTTTTAGGCAATAACATTTTAGGCACGGAGTTTAGTTTTACTATCAATATTAACCGTGGCGCAGGCGCTTTCGTTTGCGGTGAGGGTTCTGCGTTGACCGCATCAATCGAAGGTAAACGCGGTATGCCGAGAGTTAAACCGCCAAGAACGGTTGAACACGGCTTATTTGATAAACCCACCGTACTTAACAACGTTGAAACGTTTGCGAACGTGCCGTCTATTATTTCTAACGGCGCAAGTTGGTATAAGGCGATGGGAACTGAAAAGAGTTCAGGCACGAAAGCCTTTGCTTTGACGGGTAACGTTAAAAACACTGGTCTTATTGAAGTTCCTATGGGCACTACTTTAAGAGAGATTATTTTTGATATCGGCGGTGGCATGAGAGATAACGGCACGTTTAAGGCTGTGCAAATCGGCGGTCCGTCGGGCGGTTGTTTAACCGAAGAGCATTTAGATTTACCCCTTGATTTCGACTCGCTTAAAAAAGTTGGCGCAATAATCGGTTCGGGCGGTCTTGTCGTAATGGATGAGAAAACCTGTATGGTAGAAGTTGCAAGATTCTTTATGAATTTCACGCAGAACGAGTCTTGCGGTAAGTGTGTTCCCTGTCGTGAAGGCACGAGAAGAATGCTTGAAATTTTAGAAAGAATAGTTGACGGGCAAGGTCGTGACGGAGATATTGAACTTTTAGAAGAACTTGGCGAAATGATTTCCAACATGGCGCTTTGCGGTTTGGGTAAAACTGCGGCTGGCCCCGTACTTTCTACCATAAAATATTTTAGAAAAGAATACGAGGCGCATATTTACGAAAAGCGTTGTCCTGCCGGCGAGTGTCAAAAACTTAAACGCATAGTGATTGAACCAAGTTTATGTAAAGGCTGTTCAAAATGCGCAAGAATTTGTCCGGTTGACGCAATTAGCGGTAAAATCAAACAACCTTATACCATCAATCTTGACAAGTGTATCCGTTGCGGTAGTTGTATAAGTGCGTGTGCGTTTAACGCAATCAAGGAGGAATAGGCTAATGGAAAACAAAAAGTATATGACTGTCGACGGTGTTACCGTTGAAATATGTGGAGAAAAGAACCTTCTTGAAGTTATTAGAAAAGTAGGTATTGAAATGCCAACTTTCTGTTATTACAGCGAGTTATCGGTATACGGTGCTTGCCGTATGTGTATGGTAGAAAACGAGTGGGGCGGGTTTGAAGCGTCTTGTTCTACTCCGCCAAAAGAAGGAATGAACGTCAAAACCAACACCGAAAAACTTAGAAAATACCGTAAAACCATTTTGGAGTTATTGCTTGCAAATCATTGTAGGGACTGTACAACTTGCGAAAAAAACACCAGTTGTAAACTTCAAGAATTAGCAAGAAAGTTCAAGATTGAAGGGATTCGTTTCCCCAACGCAATGGGCAATGAAGAAAAAGACGATTCGTCCCCGTGTATCGTAAAAACCAAAAGCAAATGTATCCTTTGTGGTGACTGTGTTCGCGTGTGCAACGAAGTTCAAAAAGTAGGCGCCATTGACTTTGCTCACCGCGGTTCTAAAATGACTATTAGCACGGCGTTCAATAAACCGCTTGCGGAATCTCCCTGCGTAGGCTGTGGTCAATGCGTGGCGGTATGTCCTACCGGCGCGTTGCTTTTGAATAGCGAAACTAATAAAATTTGGAAAGCGCTTGAAGATTCTACAATGAAAACTTCTATACAAATTGCGCCTGCGGTTAGAATTGCAATAGGTAAAGAGTTAGGCATTAAAGAAGGCGAAAACGTAATGGGCAAAATTGTATCCGCCCTTCGCCTTATCGGGTTTGACGAGGTTTACGATACCACTTTATCGGCAGACTTAACCGTTTTAGAAGAATCTAACGAGTTTTTAGATAGGTTGCAAAACGGTGGAAAACTTCCGCTTATTACTTCGTGCTGTCCTGCTTGGGTGCAGTTTGCGGAAAAGAAACACCCTGAACTTTTAGAAAACGTTTCTACTTGCCGTTCTCCTATGCAGATGTTGGCGTCAATAGTAAAAGCACAAGCAAACGACAAGGGCGAAAAACATTTCCACGTTGCAGTAATGCCTTGCACGGCAAAGAAGTTCGAGGCAACGCGTGACGAGTTTAAGATGAACGGAAACCGCAACGTTGACGCTGTTTTAACAACCAAGGGCTTAATTCGTATGATACAAGAATCGGGCATTAGGTTTGCCCAGATGCAGTCTGGTGAAGTAGATACGCCGTTTAATAGCATCACGGGTGCCGGCGTTATATTCGGCGTTACGGGTGGCGTAACCGAGGCGGTTCTTCGTAAAGTTGCGTCTAATAAAGACGAGGCTGAACTTGCAATTATCGCTAACTTAGGTCAAAGGGGCGACGCTGGAATTAAAGAGTTTGAGTTGCCATACGGCAATAGAATGCTCAAAATTGCAGTATGCAGTGGTCTTGGCAATGCCGAAAAACTTATTAAGAGAATGAAACTTGGCGAAAAGTTTGACTTTATTGAAGTTATGGCTTGCCCGGGCGGTTGTGTAAACGGCGGTGGTCAACCGTTTGCCGGTAGAGAAATTAAATCTAAAAAAAGCAAAGGGTTATATCAAGTTGACGAATCGCTTTCAATCCGCAGTTCCGAACAAAACCCTGCACTTAATGAGTTGTATAAAACGGTGTTAAAAAACAAAGCACACGAACTTTTACACGTTCATTACGGCAAGAAAAAATAATTGCTTAAAACTGCGTTGACGGGCGGTTTTGTAACAAAATTTTAATTAGGTAATTATTATATAAAACGTCATACAAATTTTCACAAAAATATTAAAAGGAGAAAGTTATGAGCAAAGTGTGGTTATTTGTTATACTTGCAATTTGCGTTGTTGCTATCTTCTACGTAATTTATAATTACGTAACCATCAAAAAGATGGAAGAAGGCAACGAGCGTATGGTTAAAATGAGCGCAATAATACGTGACGGTGCGTCCGTATTTCTTAAAAAAGAATTTACAACTATCGGTATAGTAATTTTATCTATTGCCGTGTTGTTTTCGTTATTTATTGAAAAATTTAGCGGTCTTACCTACGTTTTAGGCGCGCTTATGAGTAGCGTAGTTTGTATTTTAGGTATGAAAAGCGCAACTTACGCTAACGTTAGAACCGCTAACGTTGCAAAAGAAACGCTTTCTATCGGCAAAACCGTTAAGGTTGCGCTCGGTGGCGGTTCGATAAGCGGTATATCCGTTCAAGCGTTAGGTCTTTTAGGGCTTTTATTAGTAATTTTAATAAGCGGTGTTGGTCCAAAAGATGAAATTGTGGGAATTACCACTTTATCAGGTGGCGGAATTCAAGCGTACGAAGGTTGCGGTATCATTTTTATTGACGCGTTGCTTACCAACGCTTCGGTAATGAGAGTAACCGCTTATTCGTTAGGTTGTTCTACCGTTGCAATGTTTAACCGTGTAGCAGGCGGTAACTTTACCAAAGCGGCGGACATTTCAGCCGATATTTTAGGTAAAATCCGTAACGATTTACCCGAAGACGATAGCCGTGTTCCCAACGTTATTGCCGACTTTATCGGCGACAACGTTAATGATATAGCAGGTAACTGTTCAGACTTATTAGAAAGTTTCGTTGCTACTATTACTGCGTCAATCGTTATTGCAATCGGGTTATTATCTACCGCGGGTATGACGAGTTCGATATTTACTTCGTGCTACGTATTCCCTTTAATAATTGCTGGTGGCGGTCTTTTGGGCTGTATTATAGGCTTAGGTTACGCTCAACTTAAAAAGATGGGGGACGACCCGTCTAAGGAATTAAACTTAGCAACTTACATATCGGCAGGCGTTTCTATCATAGTTTGCGGTCTTTCCGCTTTAATGGCTTTCGGTAAAACCGACGTAAGCGTTCTAAAAGAAGTTTTAGGTTTCAAACTCGGTTGGGCATCGCCTTGGATTTGCGCCGTATTAGGCGTTTTAAGTGGCGTTGCAATAGGCGCTATTACCGAGTATTACACGAGTGACGCTAACGCCCCAACCAAACAAATTGCAGAATATTCAGTTGAAGGCGAGGCGTTCTTAGTAACTAAGGGTGACGCGGTAGGTTCGCGCTCTTGCTTATATCCTATTACTATTATTGCTATTTCACTTCTCGTATCCGGTCTTATTTGCGGAACTTACGGTATAGCGATTGCTGCACTTGGTATGCTTTCGTTCGTAGGAACAACCGTTTCAATCGACGCTTTCGGTCCTATTGCCGACAATGCAGGTGGTCTTGCAGAGTCTTGTCACTTACCGCCCGAAGTACGCGTTATTACCGATAAACTTGACTCGGTTGGTAACACCACCGCTGCAATCGGTAAGGGTTTTGCTATCGGCTCTGCCGCGTTTGCAACCGTTTCGCTTATCGTTGCGTTTATAGGTAACTACGCTACCGTTGGAATTACCGCGCCTAACTTTACCGATATGTCGTTAATACCCGTGGTTGCGGGCTTGATTATCGGCGGTGCGCTTATAGAGTTCTTCTGCGCAATACTTACCGATAACACTATCCGTTCGGCAAAAGAACTTGCATTAGTAGGCGATAGGCAACTTTCAGACCCCGATATTTTAAGCGGTAAAAAAGACCCTGATTATAACGAATTAGTTCGCCTTGCAACTTCTTCTGCGCTTAAAAGAATGCTTTTCCCGTCAATTATTGCTTTGGCTGTTCCACTTGTGGGCGGTGCAATTTTCGGCGTTAACTTCGTTCTTGGTATCTTACTTGGCGCAACCGTCGTTGCTATTCCGCGCGCTATATTTATGGGTAACTCTGGCGGTGCTTTCGACAATGCTAAAAAATATATCGAACAAGGCAAACTTGAAGGGCACGGCAAAGGCTCTCCTGCCCACAAAGCAGCCGTTACGGGCGATACGATAGGCGATACCCGTAAAGACGTTGTTGGCGTAGCGCTTGATATATTTATTAAAATGATGTCAACCGTTTCCACAACGCTATTCGTTTTAATTGCTGCACTTAGCGGAATAATAGGATTGCTTTAATTTATTTTAATAAAAAACACTTGCGAGTATGCAAGTGTTTTTTATTTGGCAGTAAATTATAAAATTAAAAACAATAATAAAAATTTTTCAAAAAACGGCGGAATATGTTTGACAAGTTTGAAAATTTTATATATAATACTAAGGCATTTAACTGCAAAAGCAGTTCACATGGCGGCGTAGCTTAGCTGGTTAGAGCGGCCGGTTCATACCCGGCAGGTCGTTGGTTCGAATCTGACCGCCGCTACCATTTAGCGAAACCGTTTAACAAGCAAATGGCCCCTTGGTCAAGCGGTTAAGACATCGCCCTTTCACGGCGGTAACACGAGTTCGAATCTCGTAGGGGTCACCACTATTAACCTAAATCGAACTGAACTTCGGTTTAGGTTTTTTGTTTGTCTTTTTTGTAAAAATCAAACGGCGATTATGCCGCCGAAAGCCTCTTGATAATGAGAAAGAGTGTGTTAGGCTAATATTCCCTAAAAGGCAATAAACAAGCCCCTACGGGC
>JAZLBK010000136.1:0-1747 GCA_045613665.1 Christensenellaceae bacterium
TTATAGAATTTTTCTTCTTTGCAATGGTGATTATAGCGTCGGTTACGTCAGTTATTTCAATAATGGAAGTTTCCAGCCAGTTTATTATACAAAAATTCAAAATTTCAAGAAAAATAGCCACCTTAGGCGTCGCAATAGTAACCTTTGCCTTTTCTATACCCGTTGGCATTTCACTTGGAAATATGTTAAACGGAAGTTCAAGTCTACAAATTTTCGGTATGGATTATCTATCCTTTTTAGATACCGTTACAAACACGTTATTGATGCCGATATGCGCTCTCTTTTCTTGCGTTGCAGTTGGTTGGTTTATCACACCTAAAAAGTCAATTAAAGAACTTTGTGACGACGGAATGCCCCAAAAAATATCTAACGTTTTAAGTTATCTTATTAAATATTTCGTTCCTCTACTCATTGCGGTTATTGAAATTTTTGGTGTAATAGGTCTTATTTGGCCGAACGGAACTTTTGATGTAAACGGCTTAGGTATTGCCTTAGTTTCACTTAGCGTAGTTGCAGTTTTAATAGTGGTTTACTTCGTTTGGTTAAAAAATACAAACACAGGCACTAACCTTGACGAAATAAATTGATTTATAAACAACTTAAAAGCGACAATCGGTATGATTGTCGCTTTAATTATCGTATTAAGTTTTACTTAGCGTTTTCCACACTTAAAACTTTATTACTTACTTGCGCCTTTGCGCCTTAAATTTTGTGGATACTTGCTACTTAACCAAGCCTAAATGGTACATCGGCTTTCTCCTTATAAGTTATTTTTTAATGGTAGCAAAATTGAATTTTTTGGGGATTTTCAAGAATTTACACCTCCTATTAGATAGTAGGTAATTTGCTTAGTACATCGGTCCGTCCTCCCTTTTTGTACTTTAATTATAAAATACGAAATAGGTTTAGTCAATACGTTTTTTGAAAATTTTACCCCACTTTATTTTTCAAAAACCCCTTTACAATGCGGAATTTTTGTGATATGATAAAAAAGTGGGAAAAGTGACGGCGGTTATAAAACCGCCTTATTTTATTTGAAAATACCGCGTTTTCAAAACGCGGTATTTTAATTTATTTTTTGAAATCGTTTATTGCATTTTCAGTATACGCGGCGAAAGCCCATCTACCTTCTCGACCAGTTTTAGTTAAAAGACTGTCGTACCAACCGCCACCTTGCTCGTAGTATGCTTTGGCAAGTTTTTCACTTTCAAACAATAAGGCAATAATAGTGTCTTCCGGCGAGGCGTTACCACTAAGTTTTTGCGCTTTTATTTTACCTATTACGCCAAGATTACTTTCATACGACGTGATAATCGGCTCTGACACTACGTACCCTGCCTTTTCCATTTTGGTTTTTGCGTCTTGCACGCTTGACGGTATGCACGCCGTTAAAATTAACGACACAACCGTAAACACTAACGCTATCGATATAAATTTTGCTAATTTTTTCATAATAAAATCCTTTAATTGAGCGTAGTTTTATTTTACGATATAAAACCCTAATTGTCAACCATAATTTTAAGTGGGTTTGGCGGGAGCGGTGAGATACAAAACTATATATAAAAGTATTAACGATTGAAACGCTCCATCAAGAAAAATAGTTGACAAAATTTCTAAAATAGCATATAATTATATTGCTAGTTAGGCAGGAACGTTGACTCGAGCACGTTCCAACCCGCATCAGCCGTAAGGGGGTGCGGTTTTTTATTTGAGAAAATTCAATTTATGAAAATAAATTTATTAAAAA
>JAZLBK010000137.1:0-3344 GCA_045613665.1 Christensenellaceae bacterium
TAAACGTTAAAGAACTTGGCGTTGATATGCTTTCTTTTTCGGCGCATAAGTTTGGCGGGCCTAAGGGCGTTGGCGTATTGTATATTAAAAACGGCACTAAAATTAGCCCGCAAATTACGGGTGGGCATCAAGAAAGGGGTAGGCGTGGCGGAACAAGTAACGTTGCCGGCGCGGTTGGGCTTGCAACAGCACTTAAAATTTCGCGTGAAAAGTTAAGTGAAAAGTCAAAATACCTAACCCGTTTAAGAAATTATTTTATTGACGGCGTAGTTAATAAAACGGGCGTTGCTAAACTTAACGGGGATAGAGATTTAAGGCTTTCAGGCAACGCAAACCTTACCTTTTCGGGAATAGATGGAGAGGCGTTACTTTACGCGCTTGACTTAAAAGGGGTGTGCGCTTCGCTTGGCTCGGCTTGTTCGTCTGGTACGATAGAGCCGTCTTACGTTCTTAAAGAAATAGGTCTAAGTGATAAAGACGCTAAGTCCACCGTTAGATTTACCTTGTCAAGCGATAATACTTATGAAGAGATAGATAGGGCGATTGAGATAATTAGCGAGTGTGTAAAAAGTTTGCGAAAATAAAAAAGCAAGCCTTATAGCCTGCTTTTTTAAGGAAGATTATTCTTCCGTGTCTTCACAATCACAGCATTTGCACTTACTTAGTTCTTCTGCTTTCCTGCGAATTTGTTCTTGGCTTTCTTTAACCATACGTCTTGCCTTGTGCGAGTTGGCTACTATTAAAGCACCACCGAGCATACCCAAGGAAAGACCGATTAAAAACATTTTTCCGTCCATAACCTCTCCTTGACCTTTCGGTCAATGTAAGTATGTGGGGAAATTAAAAAATTATACGAAATTTGTCGAAAAAAGTTATGAAATGTATTTGTTTTGATATAGGCGATAAAAGAATAGGCGTAGCCGTTTCCGACCCTTTCGGGCAAATGGCGTTACCACTTGAAACTTATTACCGCAAAAATTTTAATAAAGATTTAGATTACCTTGTTAACCTTGCAAAAGAAAGATACGCTGACGTTATCGTTTGTGGGCTTCCGCTTAATTTTGACGGTAGTAGGTCAGAGCAGACTGAAAAAACCCAAAGTTTTATTGAAGAACTTAAAAAGAGAACTGATATAGAGATAGTTACCGAAGACGAAAGGTTTACCACCTTAGAGGCAAGGCGAGTTTTATTAGAAGGCGACGTGCGCCGTCAAGATAGAAAGGCGGTAATAGATAAAATTGCCGCGTCGTACATTTTAGAAACTTATCTACTTAAAATTAAAAACCAAAAGGAGAAAAATTGATATGGAAAACGAAAAAGATTTATTTGAAGAATTTGACGAACCCATCGAAATATTTGATGAAGACGGAAACAAATCGGAATTTTATCTCATAGGCACTATGGACTACGAAGATAAAAACTACGCATTTTTTCAACCTGCTGAAACGGTTGAAGGCGCCGACCCTGACGACGTTGTAATTTTCGAAGTTGACGAAAAGAATAAAATTTTATTACCTATTGAAGACGAAGAATATTTAGACAAAATATTTGAAAAATTCCAAATCGAATACAACGAACAGTTTGCCGACGAGGAAGAAGACGGCGAATTTATCAACTAAAAAAGAGCGTTAAAACGCTCTTTTTTTATACTATTATCATATTGTTTTCGTTTATTTTTTTACCGCTAACTGAGGCGTAAATATCGCAAGCAAAAACGTCTTTTTCAAAAACTTCAAGGGCGGTGCCGGTTAGTTTTGACGCGTCGCTTTTTCTCGTTATTAGCGGATAAGCGGATTTTGAAAGCAAGGATAAAAGTTCGGTTTTTTTGCCGTTTATGGCAAGAACTTTCAAATAAAGGTCTTTTTTAAGTGCTGATTTAACGAGTTTTTCGTCAATTTTTAGCATAGTAGATAAAAGAATTCGTTTAAGCCTTGCGGTTGTGTAGCGCTTAGTTTTTAACTTTTCAAGAAGTTCGCTAAGGGTAAAGTTATCTTTACAAAGCGCTTTAATTCGGTTTTCAAGCCCTTCAACGCAATCAACCGTTTTAGCAATTTCTTTTTTATCGGTTGAAATTAAAGAATAAATAATTTCTCTTTCAAAATCGGGTGGTGGCAATAAATCTTTATAAACGTAAGGCGGAACGAAAGGTTTAACCGAAGTTTTCTTTCCGCCTAATATAGCCGTTCTAACGGCTAATGCAGACGGGTTAGATTTAGTTAACTTTTCGTCGTTATAGTCGGCACCGTTTCTTTTTATAACGTCAATTTCAATAGGATAGTCGTTTTTAAGTATAGCCTTAACGTATTCAACGCCTAAAACGTTATTTGGCGATTGAAGAATTTCTTTATTGAAATTTGCGTTAGTTTTTTCAAGTGCCAACTCTCTTGCTTGAAGAAGCGAAACACCTTTTTTAAGTTGCGCTTTAAGAATATTTTTATACTCGGGCGTTTCGTTTAGCATAAAAACAGCCGTGTCGATAATTTCTTTTTTATCCCCACACTCAGCGCCGAAACACATTGACTTTTCAAAAGGCAAAGCGTTTATTAGTTTAACCGCGCCACTTGCAAAAATTTCAGCCGTTTGAGTAGCGAACACGGTAGGCAGTTCAAAAACTACGTCAACCCCCGAAAGAACGGCGTGTTTTGCGCGCGTAAACTTATCGGCAACGGCAGGCTCGCCACGTTGGGTAAAGTTACCGCTTAAAAAAACGGCGATATAATCGGGCTTTAATTTTTCTTTTATATAGTTTATTTGGTTTAGATGCCCGTTGTGGAAAGGATTATATTCCGCAACGATAGAACAAATTTTCAAAATTCCCCCAAGGTAATTTACTTTTTGAAAAAATAGGTGTATAATAGGTAAGTAAATTGTAAAAAAGTAGTTTATACTACTTATAATACACCAAAAACCAAAAATAATAAAGCAAAATTAAAAATTTTGTAAGGAGAGTTTATGAAAGACATTTTAAGTGAAATTAAACAAAGAGCGTCTGCCCTTAACAAAACAATCGTTTTACCCGAAGGAGAAGACGGTAGAGTTGTAGAAGCGGCTTTTAAGACGGTTAATGAAAAAGTTGCATCGATTATACTTCTTGGTAACCCCGAAGAAATCAAAAAAAATAACCCTAACGTTTGTCTTGACGGCGTTACTGTAATCGACCCCGTGGTTTATGAAAAAACCGATAGTTACGCTGAAATGCTTTTCAATATCAGGCAGGGCAAAATCAACAAGAAAACTGGCGCGCCCGAATACGCTACCGTTGAAGACGCTAAGGCGTATATCCTTAAAGACTATACTATGTACGGCGCTTTAATGCTTAAAGCAGGCGACGTTGACGGTATGGT
>JAZLBK010000138.1:0-2862 GCA_045613665.1 Christensenellaceae bacterium
GTTTGTAGAAGGTTCACCGCGAAAGCGTGTGATAGCATGCAAGGGTATTACCCTTATAAAAAATAAAGGAGGATTTAATTATGCCAAGAAGAGGCAGTGTTCCTAAAAGAGACGTTTTGCCAGATCCGATTTACGGCAGTAAGGTAGTTACCAAACTCGTAAACCAGATTATGCTCGACGGTAAGAAAGGAATAGCACAAAGCATTGTTTACGATGCTTTTGAAAAAATGCAACAAAAAACCGGTCAAGAAGCCATTGAACTTTTCAATCAAGCAATGGCAAACGTAATGCCGGTATTAGAAGTTAAAGCAAGGAGAGTAGGCGGTTCTAACTATCAAGTTCCTATCGAAATTAGACCTGAAAGAAGACAAACGCTTGCTATTCGCTGGATTGTTCTCAACGCTAAAAAGAGAAGTGAAAGAGAAATGTGCGATAGACTTGCTAACGAACTCTTAGATGCTGCGAACAACACGGGCGGAGCAGTTAAGAAGAAAGAAGACACCCATAGAATGGCAGAGGCTAACAAAGCGTTTGCTCATTATCGCTGGTAGGAGTAGATTATGGCAAGAAAATACGACCTTTTACACACCAGAAACATTGGTATTATGGCACATATTGACGCCGGTAAGACTACTACCACCGAACGTATTTTATTCTATACGGGTAAAACTCACAAACTCGGCGAAACGCACGACGGCGAAGCAACGATGGACTTCATGGTGCAAGAGCAAGAACGTGGTATAACTATTGCGTCTGCTGCAACGAGTTGTTACTGGAAGGGTAATCAAATCAACATTATCGATACCCCCGGTCACGTTGACTTCACTATCGAAGTTGAGCGTTCACTCCGCGTACTTGACGGTGCGGTTGCTACTTTCTGTGCAAAGGGTGGCGTTGAGCCTCAGTCGGAAACCGTTTGGAGACAAGCGGACAAGTATAAAGTTCCAAGAATTGCATACGTAAACAAAATGGACATCAACGGGGCTAACTACTTTAACGCCGTTCAAATGATGAGAGACCGTTTACACACCAACGCAGTTCCCATTTGTTTACCTATTGGTAAAGAAGATACTTTCAAAGGCATTATCGACCTTGTTGAAAACACCGCAATCATCTATAAAGACGACGAAGGTAAAGTATTTGATATAGTTCCCGTTCCTGCTGAAGAAGCGGACGTTGCAAGCGAATACAGAAATCAACTTATGGAAATCTGTGCTGAGCAAGAAGACGAACTTATGGAAAAATACTTCGAAACGGGCGAACTTACCGTTGAAGAAATGAAACGCGCAATAAGAAAGGCTACGATTGCAATGCAAATCACCCCCGTACTTTGCGGTTCTTCTTATAAAAACCGTGGTGTACAACACCTTATTGACGCGGTTATCGACTATCTTCCTAGCCCGCTTGACGTTGACCACGTTACCGGTATCAATCCCAAGACGGAAAAAGAAGAAGTTAGACGTTCTGCTGACGACGAGCCTTTTGCAGGCTTAGCGTTCAAAATCGTAGCAGACCCGTTCGTTGGTAAACTTGCTTTCTTTAGAGCATATTCGGGTACGCTTGAAAGCGGTTCTTACGTTTATAACAGCACTAAGGGTAAAAAGGAAAGAGTTGGTAGACTTTTACTTATCCACGCTGCAACTCGTTCGGAACTCGATATGATTTATTCGGGTGATATTTGCGCTATCGTAGGTCTTAAAGATACCACGACTGGCGATACGCTTTGCGACGAAGCACACCCAATAATTCTTGAAAAGATGGAATTCCCAGAACCAGTTATTAAAGTAGCCATTGAACCTAAGACCAAACAAGGTCAAGACAAAATGACTATGGCTCTTATCAAACTTGCAGAAGAAGACCCGTCTTTCAAATTCTATACTGATAAAGAAACCAGTCAAACCATTATCGCAGGTATGGGTGAACTTCACCTTGAAATTATCGTTGACAGACTTTTGAGAGAATTCAAAGTAGAAGCAACCGTAGGTAAACCGCAAGTTGCTTACAGAGAAACTTTCAGAAAAGAAGTGGAGGCGCAAGGTCTTTACAAACGTCAATCTGGTGGTAAAGGTCAATACGGTGACTGTAAAGTTAGATTTACTCCGCTTGAACCGGGTTCGGGCTTTATGTTCGAAGATGAAACCGTTGGCGGTTGTATTCCTAAGGAATACATTGAACCTGTAAGAAAGGGTATTGAAGAAGCGTCTAAGAACGGTACGCTTGCAGGCTACGAAGTAGTTGACTTTAAGGCTACCGTATTCTACGGTTCATACCACGAAGTTGACTCGTCTGAAATGGCGTTCAAGATTGCAGGCTCGCTTGCGTTCAAGGAAGCAATGAAGACTGCTAACCCCGTTATTTTAGAGCCTATTATGAAAGTTGAAATCGTAACCCCAGAAGATTACTTTGGTGACCTTATGGGTAACGTATCTTCTCGCCGTGGTAATATTCAAGGCACGGAAGACAGAAACGGTTCTAAGGTAATTGACGCTCATATTCCGCTTTCTGAAATGTTCGGTTACGCAACCGACCTTCGTTCAAGAACGCAAGGTCGTGGTCAATACACTATGCAGTTTGACCACTACGAAGAAGTTCCCAAGTCGGTATCTGAAAAGATTATCGGTGAAAGAGCAAGCAGAAACGCTGAATAAGAGGGAATTTTGAAATTTAACTTGACATAAAAGTCGGGTTATTATATACTAAAATCAATAATAAAATAAAAATAAAAAACAAACATAATTTTTAAGGAGATAAACAATTATGGCAAAGGCTAAATTCGAAAGAAACAAACCTCACGTAAACATTGGTACTATCGGCCACGTTGACCACGGTAAAACTACTCTTACCGCTGCTATCACGATGGTA